>NZ_JAAXCS010000060.1:0-7619 GCF_013309895.1 Wolbachia endosymbiont of Atemnus politus
AGTGGCATCTCTTATTCATGATTTCAGTATCGAAGAAGTATTTTTGTGTGCAAAATGCCAAATTGATATGTGAGTTAGAAGCTGTTGATGCTAGTAGTAGCGGTAGCAGTAAGCTATTCGTTGTACATTAGGCATACTTACAGCTTAAAGAGCATACTTGCAACTTTACGATTGAGGCGTTATAAAGCTTTGTCCTGCTTGACTTTTCTAAAATTTTGTTTACAGAGCTTAATAACGCAGCTATTTGTTGCGGAAAGCTGAAGCGCATTTGCTTTAAGTTACAAGTACTCCAAAATAATAGAAACGATGCTAAATAAAAAATTTTATATTAACTATAAGTAGCATATTCTATAATTATTTTCTATAATATATAGACTATATATGCTGCTATGGATATTAAAAGTTAGTTAATAAAGTATAGTTTATAATGTAATATTAAGGTAGATTTTTATTCATGAACACAGACATAAAGTTTAATAGTGTCTGTTACTGCTTTTAGGTGTGAGGCTAGAGGGTTATTAGCAGTAACAGACACTATTAAACTTATTATAGAATTTACTTAAAGTAAATACTCAACTAAAAATATTATAATATTTTAACCTAGAATAGATTTATGTAAACACTTTCTTGCTTAAATTAGTACTGTATTATTATACTTATTGAATGCTAAAAAATTATTAACCATCACTAATCTCCGTTTGCATAGTAAGCTTATATATACTATTATATAGTTAGTTTTACAGCAAACAAATATGGTGAAGTTATTTGCATTATTGATGATGTTTTACTCGAATATATCAGTTGCTTCTGCTCCTACTTCTTGGCAATTTGGATTTCCTGCACCTGCGACTGAGATAATGGAGGTTGTAGTTAAGTCACATTCGTTTGTGATGAGTGTGATGGTTGCAATAATGCTTCTCGTATGGGTACTGCTTGCTTATATAATATTTCGCTTTCGTAAGAGCAAAGTGACAAATGTAAGTAAAACAAGTCATAACATTCTTTTAGAAATTGTCTGGTTTGTTATACCAACAATTATTGTTGGTATATTAGCTTTTAAGAATGCTGAATTAATTAAGCTACAAGAAAAAGTGCCAAAGGCTGACATAACACTAAAAGTTATTGGCCATCAATGGTATTGGAGTTACCAATATCCAGAATATCAAGGTGTATCATTTGACAGTTACATTAAGGGAAAAGATGACTTTATCGAAGGAGATTTGAAATTATTCTCTGTTGATAATAACGTTGTTTTACCCATCAATACTAACGTTCGTTTGCAAGTAACAGCAGGGGATGTGATACATAGTTGGGGAATACCAGCTTTCGGTGTAAAAATTGACGCAATACCAGGTAGGTTAAATGAAGCATGGTTTAATGTCAAAAAGCCAGGTATTTATTACGGGCAATGCTATGAATTGTGTGGTCAGGGTCACGGATTTATGCCAATTGTTATTGAAGCAGTGAGTAAAGAAGATTTTAATAAGTGGATTGAAAATAAAAAATTAGTGAGTTGAATTTGGAGTATAGATATGAGTGATGTACCAAAAGGTATAAGACGTTGGCTATTTTCTACTAATCATAAAGACATAGGAACACTGTACATTATTTTCTCCATATTAGCTGGAATTATTGGTGGGTTGTTATCAGTGGTTATTCGCACTCAGCTAATGCACATTAATATACTTAACAATAACTATCAACTATATAACGTAATGGTTACAGGGCATGCGGTAATAATGGTGTTTTTTATGATAATGCCAGCCCTAATGGGAGGATTTGGTAATTGGTTTGTACCTCTCATGATTGGTGCACCAGACATGGCATTTCCTCGTATGAATAATTTAAGTTTTTGGTTATTAGTGTCATCTTTTATTTTGCTCATTTTCTCGGTATTTGCTGGCGAAGGTCCAGGAACAGGTTGGACTTTATACCCACCTTTATCGCAAACCATGTCTCACCCAAGTGCAGGAGTTGACCTTGCCATACTTGCACTCCATGTTGCTGGTATGTCGTCAATTGTTGGAGCAATCAACTTTATAGTTACTATATTTAACATGCGTGCAAAAGGTATGTCACTGACCAAGATGCCACTATTTGTTTGGTCTGTTTTACTAACAGCGTTCATGCTAATTGTCGCTTTACCAGTGCTTGCTGGTGCTATAACTATGCTGCTTACTGATCGCAATATTGGCACTTCCTTTTTTGATCCCGCTGGCGGTGGTGATCCTGTATTATTTCAACATCTGTTTTGGTTTTTTGGTCATCCAGAAGTTTACATCATTATTTTTCCTGCATTTGGTATTATAAGCCAGGTCGTATCAACTTTTTCCCATAGACCAGTATTTGGTTATATGGGTATGGTTTATGCAATGATAGGTATAGCGGTATTTGGCTTTATGGTTTGGGCTCATCATATGTTTACTGTTGGACTTAGTGAAGATGCTGCTATATTTTTTAGCACTAGCACAATTTTCATTGGTGTTATAACTGGTGTCAAAGTCTTTAGTTGGATTGCAACTATGTGGGGTGGAGCGATTGAGCTTAAAACTCCTATGCTATTTGCACTAGGTTTTATTTTCATGTTTGTTGGTGGCGGTATAACCGGGATAATTCTGTCTCAAGGTGGAATAGATAGGCTTTTACACGATACCTATTATGTTGTTGCTCATTTTCATTATGTCATGTCGCTAGCTGCATTGTTTGGAACCTTTGCCGGCTTTTATTATTGGATAGGTAAAATGTCAGGTAGGCAATATAATGAATGCCTAGGAAAAATACATTTTTGGCTTACTTTTATTAGTACCAATATCACTTTTTTACCTCAGCATTTCCTGGGATTAGCTGGTATGCCAAGGCGTATACCAGATTATCCTGATGCGTTTATTCCTTGGAATTATGTATCCTCAATTGGTTCATACATGTCTTTCATTTCAGTTATGCTTTTTGTGTTTATAGTTATCCATCTCTTCAAATGGGGCAAGAAAGCTGGAAATAACCCTTGGGGAGGCGATACCTTGGAGTGGACGATATCTTCACCACCACCTTTTCACACTTTCGAAAAACCGCCAGTGATAAAATAGAATGTACACAAGTGCTTTGTTAAATGTTGAATCAACAATACTAGACTTTTGGCGTTTACTGAAGCCAAGGATAATGTATCTTGTAGTATTTACTGCGGTTGCTGGAATAGTTGCTGCACCAGGTAGTATACATCCATTTATTGCGCTGATATCCCTCATATGTATTGCTCTTGGCTCAGGGTCTGCAGGTGCCATAAATATGTGGTACGATAGGGACATAGATCTGCTCATGAACAGGACAAAGGATCGCCCTATACCCTCAGGTAGAGTCTCTGCGGAAAGTGCGCTAGAGTTTGGTATAACCCTTGGAGTATTGTCAATATTTATTATGGCAATAGCAGTGAACTATATTTCTGCTGCTTTGCTTGCAGTTAGCATATTATTTTACGTTTTCATATACACGATTTGGCTTAAAAGACGCACTCCACAAAATATTGTTATCGGTGGTGCATCGGGCGCTTTTCCCCCAATGATTGGTTGGGCATCTGTAACTAACGCTGTAGGTTGGGAAAGTTTTGTCCTATTCTTAATAATTTTTATGTGGACTCCACCGCACTTTTGGGCCCTATCTTTAAACAAGTCCGAGGACTATGCAAAAGCGTTGATTCCAATGTTCAATGTTGTTTATGGTTCAGAGAAAACAAGAAAACATATATTAGTTTATAGTGTATTGTTGGTATTAACCAGCTTACTTCCAGCACTATTTTTGAAGAAGGCTCTACTTTACCTAAGTATGGCAGTCCTTGAAGGTTGCATTTTTATTTGGTATGCTATATCTATTATTAGGCTCAAGAATCACAGCTCACAGAAAAAAATGTTTTCTTATTCAATTTCTTATCTATTTTTCCTGTTTGCTAGTATTATCTTTTGCTCTATTGACTTACTTTAGCTATGAAAGAACAACAGAAACGTAAAAACTATTTTTTATTTTTCCTTCTAATAGCGCTTGTTGTTGTGCTTTTCTTTGTTTCTATAATAAAATTTAAAGGTGCGGTTTAAACTGCCTTTGTGTCTATAGAAATTGTGCTTTCATAGAAGCAGCTATATACTTTATTAATTCATATAGTTAAAGATGAGTAAAAAGGAAGTGACAATATACACAGATGGGGCGTGTTCTGGTAACCCTGGGACAGGAGGATGGGCGGCAATTATATTATTTCAAAATCATAGAAAGGATATTTATGGTAGGAAAGAAAATACTACAAACAATAAAATGGAGTTAACGGCAGTGATCAATGGACTGAAGGCATTAAAATTTCCTTGTAATATCAATTTGTATACGGATAGTCTCTATGTTAAATACGGTATAACAGAATGGATAAATAAGTGGAAAATGAACGGTTGGAAGACAAGTGACAAAAAATCAGTAAAAAATATGGAATTATGGAAAGAGTTGGATAATGTTGCTTCACAGCACGAGATTAATTGGAAGTGGGTTAAAGCACATAATGGCAATAAACATAATGAGGAGGCTGACAGTTTAGCAAGAAAAGCAATAACCGATGCTTAAAAAAATCACTATATCATTTTCTATAGTTTTATTATTTGTATTCTGCTTCTTTATCTTGTTTAAAGGTGAGGGTCCTTTAGAAATCAATGTTGATTATATTAATTTTTATATAAAGAAGAAAATATCGAGAACGTTTGCCAATGCAAATGTCGATATGGAGAGTACTTCAGTTATTTGGCAGAAAGATGACAAAGGTCTATATTTAGTTATTACAGATTTAAAAATAGCACATCCTGATTTTACTGTAAAAATTCCTAGCCTTTTTGTGCATTTTAAATTCAGTTCCTTGTTTAAAACCAATATACAATTCTCTCAGGTTTTAGCTGATAACGTGTACGCGTGTATCAACCAGAAAAAAGATGACTCCAAAGCAGTTGATTTTAATTTGAAAAACTCTTTGAAAACAGTAAGGAAATTCTTTTTTGATTTAAGTACAGGTTCAAAGATTGAAATTACTAACATTACTGTCAATAAAGGCACGGAAGATAAATTTTTTGTTGATAAAGTGTATGTAGGGAAGGGGGAAGATTTTAATGTTTTGGACATTCGTGTTCATACAAAAGATGAAAGAGGGTTTTTGGATGATTTGTCTATTACAATAAAAAATCGTAACAATTTGTTAAATGTATATGGGATATTTTATAACCTGAAATTGGGGCTATTTAACGAGTTTTCTACACTAGTTAAAAATTACAATTTGGATAAAGACATAGGGCTCAAAGGAAATTTTTCAATGAGGATCAATGGAAAGGATGAAGTTGTAGATGGAAATATATATGTACTGAATACAGAGAATCATCTGCATAAAAACTTGTCCATAACTAACGTAAATGTAAATTTAACATATAGCGATGGAGTCATTAGCGTAAAAAACTTCCATTTTAACCTCAATAGTACTTATCTCTCTTTAATGGGCAAAATAAACTTTAATACAAATAACGCTTTGCTTAGGGTTAACATTAGTAAACTCGCTGCAAAGGATCTGTGTACTTATGTACCTGATGGCATAGTAAACAATGAATTTAAAAAATGGTATTGTAATAATGTTGATGGGAATATTGTAAATACAATTATAAGTTTCAGCGGCAAAATCAGCAGTTTAGTTAATGATGATCTATCAGATATTGTAATTGTTGCTGATATAGAAAACGGTAGTGTAAAATTTGATGAAGATTTTGAACAAGTAAGGGAATTGAGTGGTGACTTGGTGCTCAAAAATAACAATCTCAAGATTACTGTAAATAGCGCTAAGTTTCAGAACTTCACTATTGATGATGGCTATATTGAAATGAATTCTCTCGATAAGGAAAATTCAGTGCTAAATATTAATGGTCAAGCTGTGAGTGATGCTTATGGGTTATATGAGCCTATAAAATTTAAACTGGACGATATTATTAAAGTTACAAGGGACAAGATAGGTGGAACGGCAAAATCTGTATTCAGTTTTCGCATTTTTAATCTGAATGCTGATGACAAAAAAACAGACTTTTCAGCCAAATTTCATTCTAAAATTGACAATCTAGTCGTCTATGGTGCAAGTCTTGGTAAGTATGATATTAAGCTTGATTTTGGCAGAGATTTCATTGATTTAAATGGAAGTGGTATGGTAAATAATACACAGCTGTTATTTGACCTAAAAAGTAGCAACAAGAATGAAAGTTTTGCCTGGAATTTAACCGGAGATTTACCCGCTCAAATACTTAATTTTGATGGTGGCTATGTCAACGCAAATATAGAGTCAGTGATAAATCAAGATAAAACAGGATACATTAATGGTAATATAGATTTATCAGAGCTTGAATCACGCTCAAGCTACCTAGGGTGGAAAAATCATTTTGAAGATCACAATAAAATTTTGTTTTCTACAAGGTTAAAAGGAGCCGGTGAATTGTTAATAGACAAATTAGACGTTGTAGGGAGTGACTTAGATGTAAAATTTAGTGGAAGAGTAGAAAATGGAGATCTATATTTGAATTCTAACAATTTTAAATTACTTGATAATGATTTTAGTATAGAAATTGAATCAGGTAAGGAAAAGAATGTCATAACTATTCATGGTGAGAAAATTAACTTGAGTGATATTTTGGGTTTATTTAGTAAAAATAGTAATGGATTAAACAGTGACATGGAAGTTAGTATGAATATTGATAATATAATCATGAAAGAAGATATTGTTATCAAAAATGCTAAACTCAATATAACCTGTACAAAAGGTGACTGTAGTGGAAGCCAATTCACAGGACAGTTTCTGGAGGATAACAGTAATATACTAGCAGAGTATAGTGGGATAGGGCTCGAGGTATATGCAGACAATTCAGGTATACTGCTGCGTTCTCTTGGCATTAGTAAATCGATTAAAAACGGCAGATTGTCTTTTTACCTATCTCCTCAGAGAGAAAGTGGAGAACATTACGGTATGTTATCTATTAGCAATTTCTATATCAAAGATGCTCCACTACTTACTACTTTATTATCGATGTCTTCACTTCCTGGTATAGTAAATGCTATAAAGAACGAAGGTGTATACTTTTATAAATGTAATGCGCCTTTTTCATATAAAGATGGTACCGTTGAAATTGAAGAGTCGTGGCTTGAAGGGGCAGAGTTAGGTATTAGCACTAGTGGTAAGCTTGATATTAAGGATTATAAATTCCAGGTCGAAGGACAAGTAATACCAGCATACTCAATTAATAAATCTTTGTTAAAAATTCCTGTAATTGGGAAGCTTCTTACTGGCGGGAAGAGTAGGGGGATTATCTCAATAGATTACAAAGCAAACGGAGATGACAAAAACAGTAACGTATCTGTTAATCCTATCTCTTCTCTAACTCCAAGCCTATTGAAAAGATTATTGGGAGTGTTTGATCGCGCTATGACCAAAACTAACATCAGCGGTTTAAAAGGTGGTATGAAAAAGAAATTTGGCTAGATATGGCCAAAGAGAAGGAGTTACTGGGTTCTTATACCAAGTCTCATTATCAGAGAAACAAATAAGAGACATTAGACTTCTCATTGGCAGCACATTC
>NZ_JAAXCS010000061.1:0-7570 GCF_013309895.1 Wolbachia endosymbiont of Atemnus politus
GCACATAGTGCAAAAAATTAAACATGACACGCCAGATATACTAAGTTTTTTTGTCATTTAATCTGTACAGAGAAGATAAATAATTAGCTTCAACCTTATTATAAACTTACTATTACCCACAAATATGAGGTTGATGAGCGAGCCTCCACCCTTCTGATAAATCAAAGAGACGTTTCCATCCTTTCCAAAGAGCAGAAGGTCCTGGTTCTGGATCATTTTTCCTTGCTAAGTAACCACCTAATTGAGCAATCCATGAAACAGCCTCTTTTATCGTAGGTGTTACATTTGGAAATGGTTTTTTGTGTATTTTAACGTATAAAACTTTCCACTCTTCTTCAGCTAACAAGGCAGTACACGGTAATGTTGGATCAGTTCTTGCAATTGATGTAATAAATAAAATTCTCCAAGCAATAATACTCATCACTGTTAAATACCGCACTAATCTTTCTGCTGTTCCAAGTCTACATTCCTCAACTTTTAGACCAGATTTTAAGATTTTATGAAATATCTCTATCTTCCATCTAAGGGGAGAGTAGACCGGCGGAACTTCCCCACCAGTCTCTCGCAGAACTGTGCATGAACCTCGCGATTCACACAGCTCCCATTATTCAGCCTTTTGTCCCAAACCTAATGTCCAGTGATAGAAAGTGTCCGGTCCTTCTTTTCTCATTTTTCCTAGAAGTTGCCTTGCTAGTCTTCCATGAGTTCGAAGTTTCCTGTACTTTCTTCTTGCCCACTTTTCAAGTTGCCGCTCTATGTTCTTCAGAGGTTTGTATATCTCTATCCTGTAAAACCTGCCATAGTACTGATACCAGCCTCTGACTATTGGGTTTACCTTCTTCGATATTTCCTCCAAAGTTGTTGATGTTTGTCTGTGTATTCTCCATGACCTTATGACTTGACAGATCTTTTTCTTGGCTTTGTTACTAATTGCAGGCAGAAATGAGACAAACTTCTTTCCCATTTTATTTCTTGCTAACCTGGGTCTGAATGTGTAACCCAGAAAATCAAAACTTTGTTTAGGAAATTCATCACTCCTATTGTTATCCTTACAGTACACAATTTGTGTTTTATCAGGATGCAATTTTAGCTTATACTCAGCCAGTCTCTTTTCAATCTTTACCTTCATAAAGTCTGCCTGTTTCTGGGTCTTACAGTGCACTATCACATCGTCCACATATCTCTCAAATAATACTGTCGGATAGTCTTGTTTCATCCATATATCAAATACATGATGCATAAATATATTAGAGATGATTGGGCTAATTGAACCTCCTTGCGGAACTCCTCTTTCCCTAACTACCCTCCTACCATCTGCTTGCTGAATAGGGGCTTTCATCCACCTTTCAACGTACAGTATGACCCATTTGCAGTCTGTGTGCTTCTTGATAGCCTGCAATGCCAATTCGTGGTCCAAATTGTCGAAAAATCTAGATATATCAAGATCTATCGCCCAATCGTACCTCCAACATCTTTTACGCGCTGTATCTACCGCATCCAGTGCTGATTTATTTGGTCTATAACCATATGAATCCTCATGGAATTTTGGCTCTACTAGCGGCTCAAGATACATAGAAGCTGCTGTTTGCCCTATCCTATCGAATACTGAAGGAACACCTAAAATTCTTTGCCCTCCTCCCGTATCTTTCGGTATTGCTACAGCTTTTACAGGCTCTGGAAAATAACTTCCGGATGACATCCGGTTCCATAGTTTGTATAGATTATCTTTTAGATTCTCTTCAAATTTTGTTATCGAAACCTCATCCACACCAGCAGCACCTTTATTTTTCGATACTTGTTTATAAGCTCTCCAAATAAGCTGCTTAGGTATGTCAAAAGACTTTGTTTTATTCATTTACTCCTCCCTCTCGGTTGACAAATAATTAAAACTGAATAACTCAGCCCCTTCGCTCCATTTCCATTACAGAAACTTCTTCACTACTACGAGCTAATCCGCCCCTGTTTTCCGCATCGGTACTCTCATCCTCAGAGATCAGCTCTTTGGATTTCTCCCTTATCATCGAAACGACAGGTTCCCGCAGTTCCACACAATAGCCTAAAATAGATTCATGCCATCTCTATGCCGGACGCTACCTACCCAGTAAGCAAGTTCCCGATAGATTCATCCCAGAAGAGCATCGGACTCCCGGTTTTAACGTCATTCAGTAATAGCTTTCGACACCTCATCGATGGTTCACTTTCGTTCATCTCTCTATTTCACACATGACGCATAATTGCGCCTTTTCCATAACGCTTACTACCTTGGCTCTTTACCAAAGCAGCTTATGGTTGTTTGAAGCCTGCTCTTGTAAACCGGCTCCGAGGGGCCCACCCTCATCTATTATGCAGCTTTCGCACTTAGTTTGCTCTTTTCTGAACATTCTTTGTGACTCTACGGCACACCAATACCAACTAACTTTTTCAACAGCTTCGTCAAAGGTATTGACTGGAAGGTTTGTTAAAAGCATCCACTCTAGTGGATCTGCTCCAGAGAAAGGATCTTTTTCAGCAACATAGACTGCATAAAATGGTAGGTCAGGTAATTTCTCCGTCCTATGCCTAATATTATTTTTAGATGGATTCATCATAAACTTTTCAAACCTAATCTCTAAAGATGCAGTCCTTTTTGGCTTATTATCTTTTGCAGGAATTTCAACTTTTATTATACCTGCACAAGTGGAGGATTTTATAACTTCCCACAACTTTTGTTCGTTTTTTCTAGGACATCGATATTTTCTATTTACTACTCTATTTTGGCAAGCTCTTACTAAAACTGCTGAGTTAAGACTATGTGCAAGTTCAAAAAAATCATAAATATCTGCTTCCCTATCGCATACAGTTATAGCTTCAGTCTGAGATGAATCTAGACTAATGTTTGTTTCTTTTAACGTTTCTATCCATTTTATACTCTCTTTATCTTCAATATGGACACTATCGTTTTTTTTAACATGGCTTTTGTCTTCTTCAGAAATAGTAGGCCTCAAATAAACCTTTTGATCTAATATTCCTAGTGCCAAGCCTTCTGTACTCACAGTAAAGGCTGTATGCATTATAATTCCTTTAGGTTGATTATTGCCTCTTTTTCTTGAAATATCTCCTAATCCACTTGTTTTTTTATGGTGAGTATATGAAATGTAACTTGTATCTTGAATTACAAGAACTCTTTTGTGAGCTTTCATTCTTTCAGCTGTTTTAGCAACATGTGAAGCTAAAATATCACTTTCTTTTATATTTTCATTTTGAAAAAAACGATATGCTGCTTTTGCTTCTGACCAACTTCCACATGCCTGATTGATTGAACTTTTAGGTAAATTTGCCAAACTATCAGCAAGATTCACTAATCTGTCAGTTAGTCTTTTATCTCCTAGTACAGCATTTCCAAACTCACTTTTAGCCCATTCATTACTCTCATTTGCCATTTTTATACCCTCAATATTTGCATACTTTAATATTCTAATCCTTTATTTTTATGTCCATTTATATTTGTGGGTAATAGTAAGATTAAAGATTGGGGAAGGAGATGATGTAATACGAATACAAAATGGACAATATTGCGATATGAAAGGCAAAGTAAAGATGACTTTTAAAGTTGGTAATGAGAAGCTCGAGATGGTTTTGTTCTCTAAAAAAGCTCATGAACCTGAAAACAACGCATTAAATTTTGGTACAATAATGGTGTATATGGATGATAAAAATTGTGAAATTTTCTTAAAGCACTATGAAACACTAAAAGGGCAACCACGTATAGAAAGAATTGTTGATAGGGCTAAAAGTTTTGTCGAAGAGAAAAACGGAAAACAAAGTGAGCCATTTAGTGTTCTGGAAGAAGTCAGTGCATTCAAGTGCACTAACTGCGGTCATCATCCCTCTTAGGCTAAAGTTCTAACAATCATAATACATACACTATTGCCACATGCAATAGTGTATGTATATAGTAGTAGAGTTTGTAAACTTAATAAAGTTACAACCAATTTAAAAACTACTTTATCGTATGCAAGACTTTAAAATACTAGAAAATCTAAAAACCAAAACACTAGAAGCTGAAAAAGGAGGCGGTTCTAACAGAATCAATAAACAACGCGAAAAAGGGAAATTAACTGCTAGAGAAAGGCTCAGTATATTGCTCGATGAAAATTCGTTTGAGGAATATGATAAATTCGTGAAGCATCACGTAGCTGATTTTGGCATGCAAAATGCTAATTTTTTAGGTGATGGAGTTGTGATTGGCCATGGCACTATTTATGGCAGAAAAGTTTTTGTTTATTCCCAGGATTTCACTGTTTTTGGTGGATCGCTTGGTGCGTCACATGCAAAAAAAATATGCAAAATTATGGACATGGCAACTAATGCCAGGGTTCCAATTATCGGACTAAACGACTCCGGTGGAGCCAGGATTCAGGAAGGAGTAAATTCCCTTGCTGGTTATGGAGAAATTTTTCAAAGAAACGTAAACGCTTCAGGCGTTATACCACAGATTTCCTTAATCATGGGCCCATGTGCTGGCGGTGCAGTTTATTCCCCAGCATTGACTGACTTCACTTTTATGGTGAAAAATAGTTCATACATGTTTATAACCGGACCAGATGTAGTAAAAAAAGTTACATATGAAGATGTAAGCCACGAAGATCTCGGTGGAGCAAAAGTCCATACAGGTAAAACAGGAGTGGCAGATTTTGCGTTCAATAATGATGTTGAAATGCTAGGAGAGATACGTGAATTCTTTACTTTTTTACCAGCAAATAATCAAGAGCCTCCAAAATCTGTACCAACTCGCGGTGATGTTGATGACATCGATGAATCTTTAAATACTTTAATTCCTCACAATCCTAATACTCCTTACGATATGTATGAACTCATTGAAAAGGTGTGTGATGAAAGGAAATTTTTTGAACTAAAACCCGATTTTGCTCGTAACATCATATTTGGCTTTGGTAGAATTGGAGGAAATACTGTTGGTATTGTTGCAAATCAACCTATGCATCTTGCAGGGTGTTTGGATATTGATTCTTCAAGAAAAGCCGCAAGATTTGTAAGGTTTTGTGACGCATTTAACATCCCTATCATCACACTCATCGATGTTCCAGGGTTTCTGCCAGGTACAAATCAAGAGTACAATAATATAATACAACACGGAGCAAAGCTGCTTTACGCTTACGCTGAAGCGACTGTGCCGAAAATTAGCCTTATCACCAGAAAAGCGTATGGTGGTGCATATATTGTCATGAACTCCAAACATCTAAGAGGTGATATAAACTACGCTTGGCCAACTGCTGAAATAGCTGTGATGGGCCCTGAAAGTGCAGTTGAAATTATATTTCGACATGAAAAAGATCAACAAACACTGATTAAAGAATACAAAGAAAAATTTGCCAATCCATTTTTTGCTGCATCACACGGATACATTGACGATATAATAGTGCCAAGCAAAACACGGTGTCACCTTCACAAAGCATTAGAGCTATTGCAAAATAAGAAAGTAGAAAGAATATGGAAAAAGCATGATAATTTACCTCTGTAACCTTCTACTAAGTCTTTTTCTACAAGCTATGAGATATTATAAGAGTGTGCCGTTACCAAGACTCGAACTTGGGACCTCGTCATTACCAATGACGTACTCTACCACCTGAGCTATAACGGCAGGGTTTATATATATATGAATAACATAAAAAAGAATAAGGAAAAAGAAGAAGGGAGAAAAAGATTAGCGAAAGCTTTAAAGCAAAATATTGTAAAAAGAAAAAAGCAGCAACAGAGTAGACAAGATGCCAGAGCTCCCAGAAGTGGAAGTAATCTCTAACTTCTTGCTTGATAAAATAAAAAACAAGCAGATCAGTGATGTTATAGTGAACAATTGGAATTTACGTGTACCAATAACAAAAAATATCGATGATGTACTAAAGGGTAAAGTCATAAGCGATGTAAAGCGTAGAGGCAAATATATAATTTGGCACACAGACAATGATATAGCCATCACTATACACCTCGGTATGAGTGGAAAGCTCATATATGCTGAAGACAATCAAGTACAAAATAAACATGATCACGTGATATTTTTATTTTCCGACAACACTTCAATAGTCTTTAACGACCCAAGAAGATTTGGATTAGTTATTGTTTTAAACAAAGAACAAAAAGTAAGTTTTTTTAGTAACCTCGGAATAGAGCCTCTCATAGATGAATTTAATGGGGGCTATTTACAGAAGCTGCTGAAGAACAGAAAAGCAAATGTCAAATCAGCATTAATGGACAATAAATTAATAGTTGGTATAGGTAACATATACGCTTCTGAGAGCTTGTTTAGAGCCCGCATATCGCCACTTAGGTCAGCAAAAGACTTAACTTATAGAGAATGCGAAAAACTTGCTACTGAAATAAAAAATACTCTGAGTGATGCAATTGCTGCGGGCGGTTCAACACTGAAAGATTATGCGCAGCCATCTGGATCTGTTGGATACTTTCAAAATAGCTTTTACGTATATGGTAAAGTTCAAAAACCTTGCAAGGTTTGCAACAATATAATAACACTTATACGACAAAATGGCCGTAGCACTTATTTTTGTAATGCATGCCAGAATTAAGTTTTATTTTTGAATATGACATTCTTACCTGAAAAAGATCCATTTGATTCGTTCTCAAAGTGGTATAAAGCGGTACTAAATTCTTCATGTAAAGAGCCAACCGCAATGACGCTAGCAACTTGTAGCGAAGACTGCATTCCATCTGCAAGAGTGGTGCTATTAAAAGAGTATAGCAAAGAAGGTTTTGTTTTCTTCACTAACGTAAATAGCAGAAAAGGAAAAGAATTGACCGAGAATCCCAAAGCTGCATTAGTATTTCACTGGATAGAGTTTTCTAGGCAAGTGCGAATTGAAGGAGAAGTTAAACTCCTAAATAGTAAAAAAGCTGATGAATATTTCTCCTCTCGAGCACGTGATAGTCAAATTAGCGCGTGGTGCTCAAAACAATCGGGCATTCTAAAAAATTGGCAAGATTTTGAGCAAGCCATCAAATTGAAGGAAAAAGAATTTCACAATATACAAGTTCCTCGTCCTGACTTTTGGGTGGGATTTTGCGTAATCCCAAAAGTAATTGAATTTTGGCAAGAAGGCGAATATAGGAGACACACTAGGTTTAGATATACTCTTATTGAAGAAAGCAATTGGAAAGTGGAGCAACTATATCCCTAAATAGCTAAACTAACTTAGGTTTATCGACATCCCGCTAACGAGTAGCGGGATCTAGAGATACTGCGGCGGTATGACACACTTTTTTGAACATTCCCTGTTTAACACTCCCCAATGGTCATTTAGTTACGCCTACAGTCTGCTGCATAACATCCAAGCAATCTGAGTTTGGGTCTATTATTAAACTAGCAGGAAAACATTTTTGCCTAGATGCTAACTTTGCCTTTTGCCCAAGTTCTTGAAATTTTTTAGCAGATTTTTCTTCTTCTGTTTGGCTTTGATTATCCCAGATAATTTGATCACCATGTCCTTTTAGTTCTTTCAAAAAGATCATTAAATTTTCGTAAATATCTTTTCTTATATCATCTTGATCTTTTTCCTTACCT
>NZ_JAAXCS010000062.1:0-7527 GCF_013309895.1 Wolbachia endosymbiont of Atemnus politus
CACGAATGATATTAGTGCAGGCTTCAGTACTCCATGCAAAATAACTGAGAAAGCGAGCATTCCACCTCTAATTAAATTCCATGCATAACCACCACTTACTATTAGAACTTTAAGACCTACTAGTGCTGTTATGACACTCATTATTCCCGTAGTAATAAATGGACACTTTTCTGCAAGCCAAGCTATGGGGTTGGTTATCTCTCTTAGAAGACTACTTACCCACTTTAAAGGAGGTAGCATTACTGAGCCTAAGTTCATTCCCACCTCTGCTATCGCATTCCTCAGTAGTCGTAAATTATTTGCTGTAGTTGCTGCACGGTTGTCAAACTCTTTCTGCATGGACTGTTTAAATTCTTCCTCATCAGCTAAATTCTTTATGGCCTCTTTATAATTCTTTAAGCTTCCGACTAGCAATGCAATATCATCTTGATATTCCTGACCAAAGAGATCGAAAAGAATTTGTGAACGTTCCTGTTTACCTACTTTTTCCAGAGTTTCAAAAAAATAAATTAGTGCATCTTGGCCATTTCGGCTAATCCTTTGTGTCATCTCTTCTGCGGTTATTCCCATATTTTCCAACGCTGCTTTGAACTCTTTGCTCTGTCCCTCAGCGGTCTGGAGTCTACCAAGTAAAGCATTTATCGCAGTCGCTGCTTTCGATGGTTGTTTGCCTAGACTAATGAAGGCATTTACTAAACTACTTGCTTCCTTGATATCAAGACCAAACTGTTTTGCAGTACCACCAACTATAGCAAGCGCTTTAACCATATCTCCTGCCTTAGCAGCACTATTATCTGAGAGGTGATTGATAATATTGCCTACTCTTTCCATTTCTTTTACTTCAATTCCATAAACATTGGCAAGCTTAGCTATAGAATCACCTGCCTGTTCTGCAGACATATCAAACGCTGTAGCCATTTTAGATACTGTTTCTGTAAATGAAAGCAGTTTCTCTTTTTCAATACCAAGTTGCCCACCGCTTGCAGCTATTTGTGCTAACTCTGCAGCTGATAGTGGTATTGTACGGGACATTTCCTTTAATTTCTGGCCAAATTCTGTGGCTCCTTGGTTATGAGCTGCATCATCCTCAGCAAATCTCACTACCTTCTTAACATCAGCCATAGCAGATTCAAAGTCAATCGCAACTTTAATTGGAGCTGCAAGTGTTAGTGCAAGTCCAGCCGTTTCTAACATTTGCGATTTAAAGTACGCTTTTTTCCCCAAAAACATATCCCGTTTTTTGATGGCGGAGTTTAACTTACCATATTGACTTCTCAGCTTGCCTACAGAAGCACCAAGTTTATGCTGATCCCTTATCAAGGACTGAACATTTTTTCCACTTTTCTTTAATTCTTCACTAAATGTATGTAGAGCATCTCTCTTCTGTAAGTACGCTGTTTTGGCTCTTGCTGCTGATCCCTTAGCCTTATCAAACTCAGCTTTCAAGGTTTTGCTTGGCTTTTCTGTGCTCTTTATCTGTTTCGCCAAGGATGTTACTTGCTTTTCTAATTTGCTCCAGGATACCTTGGCTGTTAAAGCCCCATGCTTTAATTCCTTAAATTTTGATACTGATCCCATTGATGCATTAAGTTGCCTTATTGTACCTCCAAGACGGGAAAGTTGTGTGTTACTCCCTGTCATTGTACTAGTAAAGCTACCATCTAGTACGGCACCTATTTTTATTGATAATGATGTTTGGTAGAAGTCATAATCCTGTCTCCCTTGCTTGGGTTTTATTTTTATGACTCCCCCACAAGAACCGTGCTTGCAACTTTCTTGCACACGGCTCCACAATAATAGCGTTCACGATACACCCCCTATGTATATAACGAAAAACATATTTTTGGCTTTGGTAGTGGATTAACTTGTGTGTAATGCTCAAATTGTTCCCAATTCATGCTCTTTTTCTGGCTACGCCGGTTTATCCACTTAAACGTTAGCTTCTTTACCGCCTGCTCGAACTTACTGAGCCATTGATAATTTCCGCTAATCCCGAAGTAGTTATAGTGTCCTCTTAGTTTAGCTTTTAGTATCTGCCACCAGTCTTTAAGACAAGTATGATTACGAATCGTTTTTAACCATTCTTTGATTTCTTTGAGTTTCCTAGCTAGGCTCACTTTTGAGGTTTTATGCCCCATAATCAGCCTACCCTTACGACTCTTTGCACTGTAGTGCGTAAATCCTAGAAAATTGAAACTTTCCGTTTTCTTCTTTTCTCTCTTTGCTTGGTACCACTCCTTCTTGCCAAACTTTACTATCCTTGTTTTGTTTTCAGATACTTCCAAACCAAACTTAGCTAATCTTTGTTTCAGTGATTCTAGAAATTCTTTAGCATCTTCTTCTCCTTCACAGCACACCACAAGGTCATCTGCATACCTGACTAGCTCCATATATTCCTTAGATTTAGGTTTTACTTTCTTTTCAAACCATAGATCTAGTACATAGTGTAGATATATGTTAGCTAATACTGGGCTTACTATTCCTCCCTGAGGTGCTCCTTGTGTAGTTGCCTCATAATGTCCAGCTTCCATAACTCCAGCCTTAAGGAATTGCTTTACTAACCACAATAGATTTGGGTCAGATATTCGTTCCCTTAAACACCTCATTAGCCATTTATGCTGAATATTATCGTAGAACTTCTTTATGTCCACTTCCACAATGTAGTTTGTTGGCTTGTACATAACTGCTTTGTCTAATGCTTTAACCGCTTGGTGACAACTTCTACCAGGTCGAAACCCATATGACTGGTCTAGAAAATTTGCCTCATATATATTTTCCAATATTTTCTTTAGCACTATCTGTACCAGCTTATCCTCTGTCGATGGTATTCCGAGTCCGCGCTTTTCTTCGCTTCCTGCTTTTGGTATATATACCCTTCTCACCGGTCGCGGTTTATATTGCTTTCTCTTCATACTATCTACCAGAGTTCTAAGCTTCTCTTCGAGATTTTCTCCGTAGGCTTCCACTGTCACCTGGTCTATACCGCAAGCCTTATTGCGTTTTAGTTCTTTATAACATAAGGCGAGATTTTCTGCATTTATCAGATGAACTAGTGATGTAAATTTCACTCGTTTATCCCGCTTCGCTCTTATCGCTATCTGGTTTAGTTTTCTTTGCATATTCCTCCAACCTCTGTTGTATTGGTATTGCAATCCCTATTCCAGTTGCTATATTGCTGATCGCTTCCCCTTGTATGCGGCTTTCCCGCACTCTGAGTACTATCAATCAGTCCGACTTCCTTTGTATCTTTCGTCAGTCCTCGCCTTTGTTGACTTGTTCTCACGTACCTTAATAGGAATACAAAGGATCTCCCAAGTTCATTTAGAATCCATCTCAATACATGATACGGCCTACGATCCCGATGGAGTGAGTGATAACTTGCCTTGTCGTTATCCTTCATGCTGTCTTCCACTAAAATGTAAAATGTCGACCTCCATGATCTCGAGCATTTCGGGACTCAATACCTTCACTTTCGTTGCACCCTGTATTGTCCGTTCCATTAGCTTTGCTACGCTCGTTACCTTACGTAGCATAATGGTCTGTTCTAGGCTGTTGGCTAGACTTTGCCTAGGTTGGATTTTCACCAACTGTATTCTAAACGCTTCTCTTGGCGCACACATTTAAACTCCGCTGCTGCTTTCACCCACAAAATAAATTCGTCTATTTCCATTTTAAGAATATGCTCAATCCCGCCACCTACAACGGAACAGAGCATTATTACATTTTGTCTCAAGTTTTTTGTGTTACAGATGGAAAAAAATCTTTCAACGCCTCCTGTATTTTTATGTAGTCTGTAAAGTATAATTCCAAAATTGTTTCTTTTGTAACCAATGCTAGATTCGCTATTAACCCTACTTCTTTTTCAAAATCACTACTACCACCACGTTCCATTGCTAGGCAGTCCCTCACTTTTACTGGTCTAAAAGTTAATTCCGAAACCTCAATTCCTTCTACTGTTATTGGGTTATCAAGTTTTACTGTTTTCATGTGTTTCTCTCCTTAAAATAAAAAACTTAAATTCCTAGAATTGCTTGTAATTTAGCCATCTGATCAACTCCGTTAATCTTGCGAATCATATTCTCAGCGTCGATTTGCCGATTATGCCCAATATCACATTTGTGTGAGGTACATAATTTAAATACCAAATTTAGTTATCATACATTTTCTTTTTTAAGATATTTGTTATACGCACATACGCACATGATTCACACGCTAAAAAAAAACTTTTTTGGACTCAGGGGACCTTAAAAACAACGCCTTGTAATCCATCCCTTAGCGTCAGAGAAACCGAATTTCCATCAATCAAGCCAAATAACCTAAAAAAGCTCTGAATCATATTCTGCAAACGTAAAATCAGCTTCAAGTTTTTCCATTCCCATAACTATACTTACTGGGATGTCCATACCACCAGCACGATACTCTTCTGTTTTTATGGTAAGCTTTGGCAGCGTTATTTCGTCTATTTTTCCTGCATATCCATTACCATCTACAAATACGTTAAAATTCTTTAGGATTTTTTGGTAACATTTTTTCCCCTTTGTAAAATTAACTAACTTATGGGGCTGTTGTTGACCAAATGAGACATGAAGGTAATCTCTTCAGCTGGATAGGGTGGCGTAAACTCAAAGTCAAAACATACTTCCCCACTTGCAATGTTCGCCGGGGTATTGAGTTCCGGATTTGCATAACATCTTCCATCGGTAATCGCTCCTTGGGCTTTTAAATGAGCTAGATAAGAGTTCACACTCTCAATTACATCATCTATGTAAGTTTTGGTAATATTTCGATCAACTGCCCATAAATGAGCCGTTCTTCTTACTGATAGAAAAGCCCATCTTTCGTCGTTTGAACATGTCCTGTTTCCCCATAGTCTGTAGCCATTTTGATGAATTATCGTCGTTACCTCATTTTCATTTAAGTAATCTGCTCTACTACGTGTAACGCCTAGCGTAAAATCAATAGCTCTGCTTGTTCCAATAATACCTTTTATCTCTTTATTTGACGGTGATTACCAAAACCTTCTTCACTATCTACTTTCGCTATTAAACCGGCTACAAATGGACTCGGTGGCAACTCCCCTTCAAACACCTTTACCCAAGGATCAACTACATAAACTCTTGCGCTACTAACACTTTTTCTCCATTTTATTGCTTCTTCATCGTTGGTATTTGGTCCATCGGCGACCACTATCGCTCTTAATTTTTCTGCTATTACAATTAATCTTGCAACTACCGGATTCTGTATTATGATATTATTGCTAGAGGGGTTGGCAGGTAACTGATGAGAAAAGTAGGGGGCTATTAGTATTCTTGGGGCTACGTGTACTATACTTTCACTGCTTAAGAATGCTTGTATGCCCTCGTACTCTCCTGTTTCTTCATCAACTCCGCAAATTATATTTTTCAGCGTTTCTTCTTCTTTTAATTCTGAGTCACTTTCTTCAACTCGGATCACTACTACTGTTGCACCTATTTGGGAAAATATTCCATTTATCCCAGAAGGCAAAGTTCCTCTTTTTCCCAGTTTTGCTGCTTTTTTTAAGCTTCCTGCTATTAATACTGGTTTGTTTAGTGGAAATTTTTGCTTGTCAGCTTCAGGCGCAGTACATATTACTCCTAATACTGATGACTTAGCTGTTCGTACTGTCCTTGTCCCTGAGGTAACCTCTATAACATTTACTCCATGTAAAAATTGTTATGTCATTTTTTCCCCTGAATTTTGGAAAGCGGTAGAGAAAAGGTCTATTTTTTAACTTTCTAAAACCTTTTGCATTTTTTGCTTTAAATCGCTGAGTAAGGTCTGTAGTTCTTTTTCACTTTTGGCCTCATTAATTTCCCTTTCGGCTATGTCCACCAATTCTTCGCATTTAATTATTGCTTTTTTTTCTATTTTTACCTTTTCCTGGATTAACTCAGCCATTTGGACTTCTGAAATTCCCCGGACTTTTGCAAGCGGTTCTATAACTTTTAAATCTTCTTCAGCAAACGGAAGTCCAGATTTATTGAACGCTAAAATGCTCTCTGCGGCTCTCGCTTGTATCGAATACGATTTAGACTTCTGATGAGAATTTCCTGCGTATTGGTGAGTACAGTTATTAAAATAAAAACGCACACTATCAAGTGCAGCAAGTTTCGCATTTTCCAGTAATTCCAGATCAATATCTTCTTTATTCCTTTCAACAATTTCCCTCCTTCTGTTAGACGATAACTTCTTTGCCAATCAAAATTCTTCGGTGCTTCGTGCCAACCCTCTGGCTTATTTTCAAGCACTGTGGTTTCAACTTGTTTGTTGTTCTCAAATCGTATGTAAATGCTCACAATTTCTCTCCCTATTTCATTTCCAGATTTGATAGGTATATTCTAATCCTGGACACTGCCAAGCTTTCAGTGTTCTCTCCACATCTACCTCAAGTCCTGTGGTCAAAAAATCACTGCGAAAATTATATATTCCCCATTGCATGAATTGGACCCAATAGTCATGGGTGCCTTCATTGTAATAAGGTGTTGTATAAAATAATACTGCTACTGTCTGGAATAACAACACCTAGCATGGGTGCCTTCATTGTAATAAGGTGATGTATAAAATAATACTGCTACTGTCTGGAATACCGTCTGGAATAACAAAACTACCAGAATTAGAAAATCCACTGTTTAAACTTCCATAATTATAAATATTTTTCCAGCTAACCGCTGAAATTTGTTCCTTACTACTATTGGTGTTATTAGGTGTTCCCACAAATGCTCCTGCTCCTTCATATCCCGAGCTCCAGTAGGATGTACCAACAAAGTTCAATGTTCTTGTCATATTATTTGTCGTGTTCTTTACAAATATCACTCCCAATAATGCATATGGATATTGATACGTATTTGAGCTATACATGGTGGTTTATAGAACCCAACATAACCTGTATCATAGCTATGCGCACCTGTTAACAGGCAAAGCATATTATTGGTATATGACGTATCACTATACCACTTGCCAAGCTCAGTTGTAAAATTGCCACTTCCCCAAGAATAGTCATTACTCCTACTCACAACACCGAACAAAAATGGCAACGATCCGGGTTCAACCATATTACGCTTTCTTATCTCTTTCATAATTGATGAACCATTCGGCACATCATTAACAGTACGAAAGTTATCTACTAAACCTTTAAGATCACCTTTATGATCCCTACCAACACTATTTATTGTTGCAACATTGGCATCCTTTCTGCTATCAAGCAACGATATATGTGAATCCGACGAGGTTTTTAAAGCTTCTAAAGATTCTAAAGATTTCAAAGAACTTGTTTTTGCCGTTGTTATTGCAGATAGTGAACTTGTTTTACTAGTATTTAGATCACTTAAATGTTTTGTTGCACTATCCAACAGCTCTTTTAGCTTTACATCAGTCATCTGCACAATATCTAGTACTGTACTTTGCCCGGCAATAGACTCTAAAGATTTAGCAAGATATGCCAGTTGATCAGGTGTGGCATCTACAGATAGATCTTTTAGCCTCTGATGCAATGCATAAACTACTTCC
>NZ_JAAXCS010000063.1:0-7486 GCF_013309895.1 Wolbachia endosymbiont of Atemnus politus
GTGCAAAAAATTAAACATGAGACGCCAGATATACTAAGTTTTTTTGTCATTTAATCTGTACAGAGAAGATAAATAATTAGCTTCAACGTTATTGTAATGAGATTGACGGGGTTGTCAAGCAACTTTTGCGTTTCTCAACATGCTGCCAAAAATGCAAGAAGTCTATTGACTTCATAGCAATAGTCACTTTAAATTAGTAACTATTATTGCAGATGAATATCAATGACTTTTTTCTTTTATCTTTTTGCAATTCTCAGCGTCTTATCTGCTGTTTGTGTGATTAGTGTAAGGAATCCCGTACATGCAGTGTTATTTTTAATTTTCGCTTTCGTTAACGCTTCAGCTCTTTTTATCCTCCTTGGAGCTGAGTTCATTGCCATGATGGTGCTGATAGTATATATCGGTGCAGTTGCAGTGTTATTCCTCTTTATAGTTATGATGCTCGATATTGACTATATAAGGTTGCGTCAGGGTTTTGCAAGGCATTTAGCCCTCAGTGCTATATTATCTGTTGTGTTTTTTCTGATTATCAGCTTTGTAATTCGCAGCTCAGCACCTAATATAAGCAATGTCATAAATTACAGTGCCAATAACGTGAAAGCTATCGGTAATTTGTTGTATACTGATTATATGTACGCCTTCCATCTTTCTGGCATTTTGCTACTTGTAGCAATTGTAGGCGCAATTGCTCTCACTTTGCAGGACAAGAAAAAAGGGGTTAAAAAGCAGAATGTATTAGAGCAATTGGCGCAATCTTCGTCTGTAAAGTTGGTTAAGGCTAAATTTGGAAAAGGAGTGGAATGGAAATAGGATTAAATCATTTTTTGATAGTTGCTGCTCTTTTATTTACTATTGGAGTGTGCGGTATTTTCATCAACCGCAAAAGCATAATTAATATATTGTTATCAATAGAAATATTATTGCTGGCAATTAACATTAACCTGGTTGCTTTTTCTGCCTTTATGAATGATATAGTTGGACAAATTTTTGTCATGTTTGTGTTGACTGTTGCAGCAGCAGAGTCAGGGGTAGGACTTGCAATACTGGTTGTTTATTATAGAAAGCGTGGAAATATAAACGTTGAACAAGCGAACTTAATGAAAGAATGAAGATATGATAAATATACTAAAATTAATAGTGTTTTTACCACTCTTTAGTTCATTATTTGCAGCATTTTTTAGAAGAGATATTTTTAGTCAGTTAATTACAACTGCAGGAATTGGAGTATCTGCGGTTTTATCCTGGTATGTTTTTCTCACCTTTTCTGAAAATTATCATTTAGTTTTATTTCCCTTATTTTCACTAAGTGTATTAAAAGTAAATTGGGCAATTAGTGTTGATGCTCTTTCATCTTTAATGCTGATTGTTGTTACCACTGTTTCACTAGTGGTGCATCTCTATTCTATAGGCTATATGGAACATGATAAGGGAAAGTCGAGATTTTTTTCTTACTTATCGCTGTTCACGTTTTGCATGATTATGTTGGTTGTAAGTGACAATTTTGTGCAGCTTTTCTTTGGCTGGGAAGGAGTTGGCTTATGCTCCTATCTACTCATAGGGTTTTGGTTTCAAAAATACTCTGCAAATAATGCAGCAATTAAAGCATTTGTTGTAAATAGGGTAGGAGACTTTGCACTATTAATTGGAATCTTTCTTGTTTATTACACATTTCATTCTTTGAAATTCACTGAAATTTTTGACACCGTTAATTTCTTTGGTGCGCAGAACATTAGAGTGTTTTGCTGTGAGTTTAAAATAGTTCATATAATATGTGTATTACTTTTTGTAGGCTGTATGGGAAAGTCTGCCCAACTTGGCCTGCATATTTGGTTGCCAGATGCGATGGAAGGGCCAACTCCCGTATCTGCACTTATTCATGCAGCAACGATGGTAACAGCAGGTGTATTTTTAGTAGCAAAATGTTCTCCATTTTTTGAGCTATCAAATGTAGCGCGAGAATTAATAGTTATTGTTGGTGCACTGACTGCTTTTTTTGCAGCTACTGTTGCAATTACCCAGAACGATATAAAGAAGATAATTGCCTATTCAACTTGCAGCCAACTTGGTTATATGTTTATGGCATGTGGCCTTTCTGCTTACAATGTTGCTATTTTTCATTTAATGACCCACGCCTTTTTTAAAGCTTTACTATTCCTAGGTGCAGGCAATGTGATTCATGCAATGCATCATGAGCAAAACATTCAAGGGATGGGAAATTGCTGGAAGAAAATCCCCTACACTTACGCCCTCATGTGGATCGGATCTCTCGCACTTTCTGGGATATTCCCATTTGCAGGCTTTTATTCAAAGGATTTAATAATTGAACACGCTTATAGTATGAATAGTTTTGCTTTTGTAGTAAGCTTAATCGTTGCGTTCTTTACAGCGTTTTACTCTTGGAGGTTATTACTTCTTGTATTTCATAGTCAGAAACAAAGTAAAATTAATATACATGAAGCACCAAAAATTATGCTTATACCGCTACTGATACTTGCTTTTGGATCGGTGTTTTCTGGAATATGGGGAGCAAATACTTTGAATATAACTAGTAATGTGTTTTGGAAGTCAAGCTTAGTAGTTGCGAATGAGCATGAAATTCATAATTTCTTTATAAAGCTACTGCCGACTTTGGCAAGTATAAGCGGAATAATACTCGCGTACTTAATTTACCATTATCAAACAATCAAACAGATTAAAAGTAAGTTTTTACTTAAATTCCTGCAGAATAAATGGTACTTTGATGAGATATATGAATTTTTTATAGTTGTACCAATGAGGTTTATACCTAAGCTTCTCTGGAAGTTTGATGTCAAGGTTATTGATTCATTTGGACCGAACTGTGTTATAAGGTTGGTTAGTGAATGTTCAAAAAGTTCTATAAGGTTACAAACTGGCTATATATTTGATTACGCGTTTATTATGTTTGTTACTTTAATAATTGGTGCTTTATATATTATTGGAATTAAATAGAAAGTGTTGTTACTTAGTATATTCTTGCTTCCACTAATAGGAGCGTTGATCTTATCTCTAATTAAGGTTAATCATAAATCTATATACCTAAGACTTCTTGCCTTATCTTTTGCTATACTTCCATTTTTGCTTAGCATTGTAGCTTGTATAAAGTTTGATTATAACAATCCGGACTTTCAGTTCGTCAGCTACCCAATGAGAAACGTTGGAATAGGGGTGGACGGTATATCGTTACTTTTCCTGCTACTTACAACTTTCTTATTTGTTATCTGTATGCTCTACAATTGTAAAATGAGTTATACAACCCTCAAGCCGTATATGGCACTATTTTTGCTGCTCGAGAGTTTTGTAGTCGGTTTCTTTATTTCATTGAATGCTATAAGTTTTTATGTATTCTTTGAAGCTGTTCTAGTACCAATGTTCTTTATTATCGGCATCTGGGGAGGAAAACAAAGGGTATATGCAACATTCAAGTTATTCCTCTATACACTGACTGGTTCGTTGTTGTTTCTGCTTGGATTAGTGTACATTTATAATGCTTGTGGAACGTTTGATATACAGAAATTAGCCACATTAATGCCAAGCTTTGATCTTGAAGTACAGTCATTGTTATGGATCGCATTTTTTATTTCTTTTGCAATAAAAGTACCGATGTTTCCATTCCACACTTGGCTTCCTGATGCACATGTGCAATCGCCAACTTCTGGATCCGTAATTTTAGCTGGCTTGCTTATTAAAATGGGAGGATACGGATTTTTAAGATTCTCTATTCCAATGCTTCCCCAAGCAAGTTTACATTTTTCAAATTTCGTTGTTGTGCTCAGCATTATTGCAGTAATCTATGCTTCGCTAGTTGCGTTTGCTCAAGATGATATAAAGAAGTTAATAGCTTATTCTTCAATAGCACACATGGGAATCGTTACTGCTGGTCTCTTTTCGTTTTGCGAAGAGGGAGTACTTGGTGCTATATTTCAGATGATTAGTCATGGCCTTATTTCTGCTGCTCTGTTCTTATGTGTAGGAATGCTATATACTAGGACTGGAACTTTGGAAATTGCAAAGTATTTTGGCATAGTAAACACAATGCCAAAATTTGGTTTTATGTTCATTTTATTTTCAATGGCTTCAATAGGGCTACCTGGAACGTCTGGGTTTATAGGTGAGTTTTTGGCTATGATTGGAATGTTTAAGAGTATAAGGTTTTTCACAGGATTTATCGCACTCGGCACTATTTTGAGCGCAGTTTACATGCTGAATTTATGTAAGCAAACAATATGGGGGGTGAGTTATTCTAAATTGTTAAATAACCGTTTGGATAGCATAGAATTTTCTGTCTTAATTCTGCTCGCAGTGTTTGTTGTTTTGCTTGGCTTTTACCCAACTCTTGCGCTGAATTACTTGAAGCCATGTATGGCAAGTTTATTAGTCAAATATAACACTCTATGAATTGTATACAGGTATTGCCAGAGACTTTCTCTATTATCTCCTCATTAGTGTTGCTGCTGCTTGGAATTGTATTTAACCGTCGCACTATTAACTTGCTAGCACTTGGTTGCACAGCGGTAACTTTAATTATTTTAATTCTTTCAGCAAAAAATAATGAAGTTTTTTTCTTTAACTCGTTATTAAAACTCAATTTATACATCAGATCAGCCCAAGGGTTGATTATGACTACAGGAATTTTAGTACTTTTGCTGTTAAATCTATCAAAATATGACTATAAATATGAATTTTCAATACTGATTCTTTTTGCACTGTTTGGCATGATAACTTTGGTTTCAGCAAATAGTTTAATTTCTTTTTATCTAGCTTTTGAATTGATGAGTATATCTTTATACGTTCTTGCAAGCTTCAATAAAGATTCAACTTATTCATGTGAAGCAGGGGTGAAGTATTTTACGCTCAGTGCGTTGTCTTCTTGTATTATGCTATATGGAATGTCGCTACTTTATGGGTACACAGGACAAATCGATTTTTCCCAGTTAAGTTCATTTGTGCAAAACCATCAGGTAACCTATGGAATAGTTTTTGGGTTAGTCTTTATCATTATTGGTTTGTGTTTCAAACTTGCTATTGTTCCTTTTCATATGTGGGCTCCAGATGTCTATCAAGGTGCGCCCACCATAGTGACTGCGTTTTTTTCTACTGCTCCAAAAGCTGCACTTGTAACATTTTTAATTAGACTGATGAATGAGGAATTAATAAATATCAAAAATTATGTTCAACCTGTTCTTTTATATGTTTCAGCACTATCTGTACTTATCTCAGCTTTAGGGGCTTTGCGCCAAAAAAACCTAAAAAGGCTGCTTGCTTACAGCTCAATTGGTCATGTTGGCTTCATTCTTGCTTCGCTTTCTATCTCTACACGGACGGGAACAGATAGTTCCTTGATGTATTTGGTAATATATATTGTCACAAGCATAGGATTGTTTTCATATTTCATACAAATTGACGATGATGATTGCAATGTTACCAGTTTGTCTGGTATTGGAAAAAAACACCCAGTTTTAGCTTTTCATCTTTCTATACTATTATTCTCGATGGCTGGAATACCTCCACTTGCAGGTTTTTTCACTAAACTTTTTATATTTAAAGGCTTAATAAATTCAGGCTTTACCAGTCTATCTTTGATCCTTGTAGTAGCAAGTGTTATATCATGTTACTATTACCTAAATATCATAAAAGCTATGTATTTTGATAAGGCTAGTGGTGATAAAATTACTTACTCTAAAGGGCTACTCATTATCAGCTCAGTAGCTTCCTTAATCAATATTATTCTTTTTATATATGTAGAGGATTTATACTCGTTAATTCATTTAGCAACTAAAGGGTTGGTAAAGTGATCCCTGAGGGTTTTCATATTCATCATTACCACGAAGTTTCAAGCACTAATAAAGAGGCATTGGATTTAATTGATAGAAGAATATCAAATGAAACCGTCATTATTGCAGATAAGCAAACAGAGGGCAGAGGGCGCACTGGGAAAAGATGGGTCTCTCTAGAAGGTAATTTCTGTGCAAGTTTGATAGTAAACCTTCCGCAAGCTCCACGGTGTAATACTCAATTACTGGATGCCAGTGTCAACTACTTGAATGACAGAGAAAATCTAAGTAAATTAACAGAATTGACCTTTGTTACTGCTCTTGCTGTTGGCAACACGTTATTATCATTTATAAATGACCTAAACCTCCAATACAAATGGCCAAATGATATTCTGGTAGATGGTAAAAAAATAAGTGGGATATTGCTTGAAAAGAAGTCTGTTTCAAATTGGTTAGTTATAGGAGTTGGAATTAACATTGATCATGCACCGTTTTCATGGACAACATGCGTTAGCAGTTATGGCGAGTCTATGTCTAACACAGATTTATTAAAAGCATTAATAATAAGCTTTAATAAACTAAGAAAACAATGGATATTTGATGGGTTTTATACTATAAGAGAAATGTGGTTGAAAAAAGCATTCAAAATGAATAAGCAAATCAGCGTAAAGTTAGCTGATAAATTGCATGAAGGGATTTTTGTTGATATAGATAGAAGTGGCAGATTGGCATTACAGAAAAAAGATGGAAGCTTAATTTATTTCGATGCAGGTGAGTTATTTGTTGGTGGCACATTATGAATGCATACGTAATTTCTGCTTACCTTATTAGCTTCGCGTTGATTGCTGGAGAACTAATTTTTACCATTTCTTGTTATATTAAAAGTAAAGAAATTCTAGAAAGCCTGAAAGATAATAATGAAGAAGAAACATAAGCGATTACTTATAGCTTCGGGAATTTTTTTCTTTTTAAATTGTGTAGTTTTTCTTATCCTAACAACACTCAAAGAAAATATCTCATTTTTCTATACAGTAAGTGAAGCAACAGTTTTGCCAGATAATCAAAAGCCAATCCGTATCGGTGGAATGGTTGTTGAAAATAGTGTGATGCATAACGAAAGTGAAGTGATCTTTCAGATGACAGATTTTAACAAAAGCGTTGTGGTAAAATATCAAGGAATACTCCCTCCAATGTTCTCAGAAAAAAGTGGTGTTGTCGTGCAAGGTAAAATGTTCGACAATGACACCTTTTTGGCAGACACAGTGTTTGCAAAACATGATGAGAATTATATGCCAAAGGTTTCAAAGTAGAATCTCTTAATCTATCTATAGCTATAGAAGTAATATGATTAAATTGAATGAAAGAGTAGCGTTGTAAAAGATAAAATTCTTTATATTTACTGGTCCGTTGATGTTGATTCAGAGTATGCCATAATTTGGTCAATTACAGAATTTATACCTAATATGCAATCAATTTTGTTTTCTCTATGATTAGTAGACGAAATTCTTTTTAACATTGATAATAAATGGATACTGCTTGACATTTTCCATACCTTATTACCATCAAACCTCTTATCTGAAAGCATTTTTAATATTTCACCACGGGAATTGAATAATTTACTATTTAAAAGCGCATGAGTTGCTTCAGGATCTTTTTCAAAAGCAACTATTAGCTTATCTAAAATATTTTTATTT
>NZ_JAAXCS010000064.1:0-7410 GCF_013309895.1 Wolbachia endosymbiont of Atemnus politus
CGGACTGTCGCACTTATAATGCCACTGAAATTGATAAAGAATATCAGGTAACAGATGCAGACAGTGAGTTTTATCTAACAGGACATAACGACATAACTCTTCACACTATTCCGGAGTTATAGCCTTTAAAACATTCTAAACTATTACATCTAAACTTTCTCTCCAATTTCTCTGTAAGATCGTTTCACCCATTTAAAATAAAGTCTAGTGTCACTTCACGCCAAATGTGGTAATGTTCAATGGGCAAGCCGGTTATTGGGCTGCATTTATATGCTGCACGCATTGCATTGTCTGCCATTGATCTAAAAAGTGGATTGTTTTTATAGGAACTACTGTCTGCTACATCAGCCATAATTATTTCACCTTGATTGGATAATAATAGGTTAATTTTTATACTAAAATTTTCTTTGTAAGCTATGCTTTCAGGAATGCTCCAGCATTTTGTGAGCTTGTTTCTTATAGAATCGATAATTTTTGCTACGACTAACTCATTCTTTTTACTCTCAGCACTCTTTTCGCTTTTTATCTCATTCTTTGTTTCTCTAGGCTTTCTCAGTTTTTCATCTATACTCTTTTTTCTTTTTGGAATTGGAATAAACTCTTCATTTTTGTCAGTTTCTTGCATTTCAATGATTTGCCTTGGTTGTTTTATAACAGTAGTATTATCGACTACTTTTTTTTTCCTTTGTGGTGTAGCTGTTACTGAAGCATCAGTTTGTGTTACAGATAATGAAGAAAGTGAAAAGCAACATAGGGACAAAAAAAGAACATAGTTAGAACAAAGGAAACGCATATGTTGAAATCTACTTTACTGGTTTAAAGCTAATATTGTGTATAAAGTCAATATATTTTAGCTGTTTGATCACTAAAGTAAGAAAATCCCAATGTATGAATACACAATTTTGCTAGTGCTGTGTATCAGAAGTCTATCATAAAGCAAGTTACACGAAAAACTTAATATGTTTTCTTTTTGCGAAATAAAATAAATGTGCTGCTGCGAGTAAACAGATACTTAATATTGATGTATAAGAAAATTTAAAAACTAACTCTCTGATATATATTGATAAGCATTTACCTGCAGAAAATTTGTATAGTAACCCAACATACACAACAGTGCTATCAATTAACGATGTTGTAATTAAAGCAATGAAATTTGCTATATGCAAGTCAAACTTAGACTTTAATTTTTCAAAAACAATTATACTTGAGAGGAGGGATACAAAAATTGCAGTGTATGAGATCAATATTATCAAGCTAAAGTTTTGCCATTTAAGAACACAACATAACACTGTGCACGTTATTAAGCTGTATATAGCTTCTTTCCTGCCATAAAACTCAACCATTGAATTTACAACTAAAGTAGCTCCTGTAACTAAGGCGGCACATACCGCTAATTTATTTGAAGTATTGAGTAAAAAAATACTAATGAACAAAAGAATTGATAGAATGGGCATAATTACCTACACAAAAGCAATAACATATATTTATTTTAAGTAAACATTATATATAGTGAAAGAATTATTTACATAATAAAAAGAGTATTTTAAACTGGTATGTTACAATCCTAAATCCTTCAGGTCTACTTTTAAGATATCCTTTATATTGAGAGCTTTTTCCTCTGTCACTTTGCCGATACATGAGAAAACTACACCTTTAAACAATTCTTCAAACCTCTTCTGATTTTGCGGGGCAATAGTAACCAAAATTCTACTTTGTGATTCGGAAAACATTATTATCTTATTTATTATATCTGTATTTTGCGTTTCTCCTATTGGCACCAGCGAAAGATCGATTTCAGCACCGAGATCTCCTGCAATTAGCGATTTTGCCAGAGCGATAATTAATCCGCCTAAGTTTGGTGCAATTGCAGAGGCAATTATGTCATCTCTTATTGCTAGGTTGTAACGCTCGTACAACTTCTTGGCGCTCTTTGCATCAACTTTTGGTACATTGTTATTGCCTATTCCACTGTATAATTGATATTCAGATCTACCAAGTTCGTCGTAGGTTGTACCGAGCACATATATCAAATCTCCTGGCATTTTCACATCAAGCGATACCGCATTTTCAATATTTTCTATAATTCCAATTGCTGAAATAAGTAGCGAAGGTGGGGCAGATATCATCACTTTCCCGCCATTTTTATCATGCCCCTTGAAGTCGTTAAACATACTGTCTTTGCCGGATATGAATGGCGTTTTAAATGCAGTTGCAAAGTCATAACAAGCCTCTGCAGCTTTCTTTAGTTGCCACAGCCTTTCTGGATTATAAGCATCACACCAGCAAAAATTGTCGAGCAATGCCAAGTGATTTATATTTCCTCCTGCAGCTACATAGTTGCGTATGGCAGTGTCAATTGCACATGCTGCCATGTGGTAAGTGTCAATTTCTCCATAGCTCGAACCAAATCCCTGCGATTTCACAACCCCTTTATTTGAGGAAAGAACTGGTTTTGAAACAACAGCTTCGCTGCACACCCTTCCTTTACCCTGCAGTGGTTTCAGCACTGACGAACCTTGAACTTCGTGGTCGTATTGCACCACTATGAACTCTTTGCTGCAAATGTTTGGTCTGCTTAGCATTTCTTTTAGTTCAGTTTCTTGACTTACTGTTATTCCAGCGTTATGCTTAACAGTAGCCTCCTTAGACCACGGCCTTGTCTGTAAATGCATCTTAGGATTGCCATCATGCAAGAACTCAGTTTCGATATCCATTATTACTGCTCCTTTGGGACATTTAACAGCAGCTTTACCACTATTGTTGAACTCTCCAATTACGCTGACTTCCACATCATGTTTTTCCATGATTTGCTTAAACATGGGAAGATTTTCTTCTGGCACTGCTAAGGTCATTCTCTCTTGTGATTCTGATATCCATATTTCCCATGGGGCCATACCATCGTTTTTAAGTAGAACCTTGCTCAAATCAACTTCAAATCCATCCTTTCCCATTTCACCAATAGACGACGACAGTCCACCTGCTCCGTTGTCTGTTATTGCATTATAAAGACCAAGGTCTCTTGCCTCTACGATGGCATTAGATAATTTTTTTTGTGTTATAGGATCACCAATTTGCACAACTGTTGAGGGACTGTTTCCCGACAACGCCTCTGAAGAGAACGTTGCACCGTGAATTCCGTCTCTTCCAACTCTTCCACCAATAATTACAATCTTATCACCATTTTTAGGCTTTTTGATGTGTGAAGGTGCGTTATTTATATTGCGTGGAGTAATTCCAACACTTCCAACAAAGACCAATGGCTTTCCACAGAACCTGTCGTCAAAATATACCGATCCAAGTTGTGTTGGAATGCCGGAGCAATTGCCAGCAACATTAACGCCGCGAATCACTTCCTTCATTATATATTTCGGTGGTAAGATCTCATCAGTGCGTTCTTTATCCCTATAAAATTTGCCTTTTGCTTCTTTGGCAAAACAAAAATAATAAGTATTCATTATAGGTTCTGCACCTTTGCCGAAACCTACTATATCGCGGTTAACTCCGAGCACTCCAGTCATAGCTCCACCAAATGGGTCGAGAGCTGAAGGGCTATTGTGAGTTTCAACTTTATCTACAATTAAGTAATCGTCATCGAAAATTATTCCTCCTGCATTGTCGGAGAAAACTGATACGCATATGTCAGAATTTATCTCACGCGTTGCACGCTTAATATAATGTGCATATAGGCCATCTTTTATTTCATCGATGGGGGAACAAAAGATGTTGTGTTTGCAATGTTCAGACCAAGTTTGCGCTAGGGACTCAAGTTCAATGTTGTATGGATTTCTATCGAATTTTTTGAAGTAATCCCTTATGACTTTCATTGCTGTAAGAGAAAGTCCCAAAGTGCCATTACCATCGATCCCATCTCTGCTGATCTTCTCAAGTTCTTGATCACTTACATTTAGGTTGACGGATTTAGTACTATCTTCTGTCATCTCAGTCTTTTCTCTTGTCATCCCAGTGCTCCGACACTGGGATCCATAGATTCCAGCGTCACGCGCTGGAATGACACCAGGTGAGGTATTTAATTTACCGTAATACTTCCAATGGTAATTGCCATTTTCCTTATAGATAAGCGTGCAACACTCAGTGATAGGGTTGAATTCCTGTGTTATGTCATCTTCGGTTGGCATACTCCCTTTACCCAAGATCAGTTTTGAACTTCTTGCTTTGATATAAACATTTTTGTCAATGTGGCCTTTGCTTATTAAATACTCTCTAACAATCTGTTTTGCTGTGTTGCCTATGTTATCGGTCATGCCAGGTAAGAAGCTTATCTCTAAACCCCACTCGGCTTGTGGTTCTATGAAGTCATATTGAAGGTCTTCATTATAGAAATAATAACGGCAGTCTTGTATGATCCCATTATAAAATAGCCCACAGATTTCTTCATATAATTTTAAAGGTAATTCTTTACTTATGTAAATTGAGTAAACGTTGACTACTCGCCTGTGTTCGACTTGCTCACATTTATTTAAAACTTCTATCCTGATGTTTATCATGCAATGTCATTAAAGAATTTGATATATAATAACATAAGAAACTGTGAGCATATTTATATTTTTCTGTACAATAAAGCATCATATTAGTTAGTATCTTTCGTGGGAAAAGTTTTTACCGTTAATGTAGATGAATACTTTTTTGATGTGTTGGTTCAGCACATATTTTCTGAATATGAAAAAGAAGAAATTCCTAAGATAAGGATCATACTTCCTTGCAAAAGAGATGTAATAGCGCTGCTGAGTGCATTCAAGAATTGCAGCGCTAAAGAATGCATAATTCTGCCAGAGATAGTTTCACTAGAGAACATTGATGAAGAAGATTTAATATTAAATCTTGATAGAGTTAAAGTTATCAATCCGATGAAAAGAACGCTACTACTTATTCAATTCATATTGGAGTGGAATAAAAAAAATAACGACAATTTCCCCATAGATTTAGCTTATAGCTTGCCATCACTGCTTCAGTATATCCAAATAACAGATTGTTATCAGCTTGATGAGCATTCGAAGAAAATAGAAAATTTTACAAATCTACTTATTGAAACTTGGAATGAGACCTTAAAAGATTTAGGAGTAGTGGATATATTAAAACATAAAAGTGACTACATAAACAATATGATAGTTTCTTTACAAAAAGATCAGCATACAATCTTTGTTGGGATTGAAAAGGGAGAAATTTATCAGTCATTGATCAAGGCTATATATGACTTACCACTTGGAAAGATAATTTTATCTAACCTGAATTTGAAAATTAAAGAGAAAGATTGGAAATCGCTTGATAAAAGACACTATCAATATTGCCTGAAAAATTTGTTGGATTATCTAAATGTGGATAGAGAGAATGTGATCTGCTTGAATGCTGTGGGTAACGAAATCATTGAGTACATCTTCGATACAACTGCCGATCTAAGTAAAGTTAGTGATGGGTGTATTGAAAATATCGAAGTCATCACTTGTGATTCTAGGGAGGAAGAAGCACAAGTGATGTCATTAATTATAGAGAATGAAGGTTATGAAAACGTTTCTTTGGTTGTCTTTGATAAATTACTTGCAGCTCGTGTGGCATGTTCCACGCCGGAAAACTATTCTTACATAACGCTTTTAATTCATAGTATCGAAGTTTTGACCTCGAATTGGGACAGCGTGGCATTACTTTCACTCCTGAAACATAGGCTAGTGACTTTTGGTTATATTCAGGAAGAGTACACTCGAATTTTATCTGAGTTTGAGATAGAGGTATTACGTAGCTTCAGTACAAACGGCCTGAGCGATATTATAAATGCTATCAATGCCCATGAAAAGCTGAAGTACAAAGAGGATATATTGCTTATTATCAATAAGTTAGAGACTATATTCAATCACTTAATCAATGTTATGAATTGCTCTATTTCTGATGTAATAGCAGCTCATTTACAGTGTATTAATATGCTTTCTAATGTGAATTTTTCAGAGCTAAATAATGAAATGGGTAATTTTATCTGTGATTTCTTAAATGCATGTGAGGGTATAGCAATTAAATGTTCCTTGGAGTTATATAACCAAATTCTGACGTTATTTTTAAAGCAAGAGTTTTTTTCTGTAGAAAGCAACTTCAATAAATTCAGCTTATATCACAATAAAGTTGTAATACTTGCTGGATTTCATGATATGCCAAGTTTTCAAAGTCCATTTTTGAATGCGCTAACAAGAGAAAAATTTAACCTTCCTTCTGTGCAAGAAGAACAGGGATATTTTTTGTATACTTTGCGCAATTTATTTGGTGCAAGCAAGGTTTATATCACGAGATTGCTGAGCGATAGGAAGCCAATTCTATTGCGTCGTTTGGAAGTTCTGTTGCAAGAACCAAAATACCCTTACCGTGATTGGCTGAGAATGTTGAATATGCCTGAATATATTGTTCCGTGTGCGCAGCCTATGCCAAAGCCCCAAACTGAAGTCAGACAAGAAAAAATGCAAGTGATGTCTTGCAGTGCGGTGGAAAAACTGATTCGTAACCCTTATTCATTTTACGTTGAATATATACTGAACCTTAGACAGCTAAAAGACTTAAATTTTAAGCCATCGATATTGGAATTTGGTACTATGGTGCACAACATTCTTGAGAGATATTTACGCAACAAAAAGTCGCCAATGAACATTGCACGAGAAGTATTCTCGACTAGTCAGTTTAATTTTTCAAATATGTGGTGGGTAAGGCTGCAAAGGATAATTCAATCTTTTGTCGAATTTAATAAAACTAGAAGCAATTATGTTGAGTTGGAAAAGAGCTTTTCCTGTCCGATATTTCATATTGGTGTCATTCCAGCGCGTGACGCTGGTTCTTGTGATGATGTATCCCAGTATGAAACTGCTTGGATGACAAATAGGCCACAAGAAATTTTACTAACAGCAAGGTGCGATAGGGTTGAGTATCTACCAAGTGGGCAAGTAGCAATTATAGACTATAAACTTGGTTCGCCACCTTCCAACGAGGAAGTTATGTCAGGATTTTTTCCGCAATTAATTTTACAAGCCTTAGCGGTAGAACATATAACAAGAAGAGAAGTTTCAGAACTTGCTTATTGGAAACTTGATTATGATAAAATAAAAGTTATTTCTATACAAAATTATAGATACAAAATGCAAGAGTTAAAAAATGATCTGCCAGATTTTCTATCTAATTATTTAAGGAACACCACTCCCTTTATTGCCTCTCCGTATTTTGATAAATTCCTGAGATTTAACAGCTATAAACAGCTAGAAAGGGTAGGGGAGTGGTTATAAAATTAGCAGTGGATGCGTCTTGTACCCTTTTCAACCTCACTGTTCTCAACTGAGCTTTTAGGCGTACAGTAGTATAGCCCTTTTCCTAATAGTCCGAATATGATAAGATATGAATTTAGTGTATAGTGAGGGTTGAATGCCA
>NZ_JAAXCS010000065.1:0-7349 GCF_013309895.1 Wolbachia endosymbiont of Atemnus politus
GGACGGTAAATGGCCGAAAGGGAGACCAAGGCAACGGTGGTGCGACACGCTGCACAACGATTTAAGCATCGCTGGCCTCCACCCTGATCAAGTCCACGACAGAGTAAAATGGTGACATAAATCTAGGAATGCGGACCCCGCCACCACGTGGGATAAGCGCTAAAGAAAAAGAAGAAGATACTGAAGCAGCGGGAGCGTAAAAAAACTTTATAAATATTATCAACCATAAAAGGTATGATATAACCATAAAAGGTAAAATATGAAAAATTTTTATAACATCGAAGAATAGATTATTTTTTGGTTAAAAATGAATAGCGAAGTAGAAAAAAGCACTAGAGAAGACATAGATGGAAAGGTAAGAAAGATTGTGTTAGAGCACATTAGTAAGGATGTAGAGAAGTTTAACAACTCTTCGAAGCTCTCTGAGCATGGTGCAGACAGTTTAGATGCTGTTGAAATAATCATGGCAGCAGAAGAAAAGTTTAGAATTGAAATTCCTGAGCAAGACCCACAAAAATGGAAACTATGGAACAAGTAGTTAAGTATGTAGTAAAAAAACAATAGTTAGCGTTAAATGAGCAGAAGAGTAGTAGTTACTGGTATTGGCTTAATTACTCCACTGGCAGCAGATGTTAAAAATACTTGGCTCAAATTAATAGATATAAGTCTGGTATAAAGGAAATAAACAGATTTGATACTTCCGAACTTACCTGCAAAGTCTCAGGGCAAGTTCCTATGCAGCACGACAATATTGAACATTATTTTAATCCGCTAGATTATATCTCTGAAAAAGACCTAAAAAGGACAGATCGTTTTATCCATTACGGCTTTGCAGCCGCTATTCAGGCAGTGAACGATTCACTAATTTTAGAAAATCAAAATATAGATCGAGAACCCGTTGGTGTGGTTGTTGGCTCTGGTTTAGGTGGTCTTCCATCAATTCAGGAAAACGTGAATATTATGCAGGAAAAATGGGCCTAGACGTGTCAGCCCATTTTTTTTGTTCCCGCAAGTCTAATAAATTTGATATCTGGGCATATCTCTATTAAATACGAATTTACAAGCCCAAACGATTTAGCAGTAACCGCATGTGCAACAGGTGCGCATGCAATCACAAACTCAGCGAGGGCTATAAAACTTGATGAAGCAGACGTGATGGTTGCAGGTGGAGCAGAAAGTGCACTGTGTAGAGTTGGGATTGCAGGTTTTGCATCTATGAAGGCACTATCAACTAAGTTTAACGATAAGCCTGAGGAATCTTCAAGACCATGGGATGAAGAACGTGATGGGTTTGTTATGGGTGAAGGAGCAGGTATATTGGTGCTGGAAGAATATGAACATGCCAAAAAAAGTGGGGCAAAAGTATATGCCAAACTGATTGGATACGGACTGACAGGGAATGCATATCACATCGCAGCACCACATTCAGAGGGAAGAGGTGCATTTAAAGCAATGCAAATTGCCTTAAAGAGTGCACAAGTTAGTACAAACCAAATTGGATATATCAATGCACATGGTACTTCACCCTCACTTGGGGACCAAATCGAAGTGATAGCAATAAAACAGTTATTTGGTGACTACGCTTACAAAGTACCGGTTGCTTCTACTAAATCTTCTATAGGACATTTACTTGGTGCTTCAGGGAGCGTCGAAGCATTATCTAGCATCCTAGCGTTAAATAATGGAATTACTCCACCAACTTTAAATTTACACAAGCCTTCAAAAAGGATGTGATTTAAATTTTGTCCCGTTTAAAGCTCAAGAACATAAAATTCAATATGTACTTTCCAATTCGTTTGGCTTTGGTGGCACTAAAGCGTCGCTTATCTTTAGACAAGCGTAAAAGTCGAGTCTAAACCTTGATAAATCTACCACTGTTAAAAAATTTGCAAGAAGTTTTATAAAAACTTAACATAGTTTTATCAGAAAAATATCATTTTCATATCTTGTGTAAAAGTGAGTTTCAGCGCACTAGATGAATCTTCTTTTAATAAACTATGAAACTAGAAAATAAATTTATTTTCTTTTGCAATATCTTGAGATCTAATGTCATTTTATCAGTCAAAAATATCAAGAGGTATTATAATTTAGGTTAGTATGTTTTTTAGCCTTTTTCTCAAAATATTGCATATTTATATTACAATATTTATTGGTTATTTAGCAGGAAAATGTCTTAAGATTGACAGAAATACTATATCTCAAATACTCTTTTATATAGCTAATCCAATAGTGATTCTGTATGGAGTATCTCATGCAGAGGTTAATTTAAAAGTAATTTCTTTGTCGATTTTGATATGGTTTATAGGCAGCGTTATGTCCTTATCAGTGTATTATCTTTCTTCATTTTTATTTATGGACAACACGAAAAATATATTGGCATTTAGCTCAGGCAGTACAAGCATGGGCTATTTTGGCTTGCCGATTGCCATGACTTTAATTGATGAAGATTCAGTATTTGTATATGTTATCTGTTATAGGAATGGCACTGTTGGAAAATAGCTTAGGGTTTTATATAGCTACAAATGGCATCTATACTGCAAAGTAATGCATGTTGAGGTTACTCAGACTTCCGTCATCTTATGTGATGATTCTAGGCTTTTTTTTTGAGTATATGCGGTATACAAATACCAACTTTTTGACAGATGTTATGATAAATATTAGAAGTACATTTATTACATTAGGAATAGTGCTACTTGGAGTGAGTATTGCACAAATTACAAATTTTAAAATAGATTGGAAGCTCGCTTTAACCACTATTACAGCAAAGTACGTATTCTGGCCATTATTTGTTTTGGGAATTGTCCTGATAGACAAACATATCACAGGTATACACGATGAGAGTATATATAATGCACTTATGTTGCTAGCTATTATTCCAGTTTCTGGATCCAGTGTAATACTTGCTAATATTTTAAATTATCAACCAGATAGAGCTACTTTGCTACTTTTCATAAGTACTGCAGTTGGGCTCTTTTACGTTCTGCTAATAATATCATTATTTTTTGCCAAACTTGTTCCTCTTTGATTAGAAATTTAGGCAATTTAATATCGATCATATTTGTTAAAAGGTCCCATACTGAAAATTAGCTATTCAGTTTGTATAATGTACATACCGTCTTAAGCATCAAGATAAAAATTGTTGTTTTTAATCATGGCATTTAAACAAACGAAGATTTTTCTCATCACAGCAACTAATGCAACCTTAGCGGCTAAACGCTGGTTTCATTTTCCTGTTATGACGAATAGCAACCATGGCAGACATGTATAATGCTTTTTGCCACCTATGATTTGGGCTTTACTCACTTTCCTTCCGCTTTCATTAGTTTTTTGTGCAATTCCAATTAGACAGTCTATTTCCTTATTATCTAAGCTCAGGTACCTCTATGAGTAGGTTACTTGCGATTTTTCGTCCAACACCTTTATAGCTAGTTAGCAGTTTGCTTTTTTTCCTTCAAATCAGGGTCAGAATTTATTATATCCTTTCTAATTTGTTCTAATTGTTTTTTGGCAAATTCTATCTGTTTTTCTATATATTCCCTGGCTTTTCCTGTAACCTTATGCAAACGACACATTATTTGCATGAACGTCGTCGTTTAGGTTGCACTCAACTGCCCTTAATTTTTTTAGTTCTTCTTGCTTTTGTGAAACTATGCATTCTACTATCTTATCATTTTTCGTGATAAATTCGGCATAATTTTCTAGCAATTTTGCATCTAATTTGTCTGTTTTTGCAAACAGGCTTTTGCGAACGCATATACCCGATTTGGGTGAGCTCTATGAACTATGTTCTCGCAACAATTTTATGACAAATTTTTCGTAACCGCCTGTTTACACATAACTTAACAAATATATTGTTAGTCATTCTTGATTTTATAAACTCAGATATAGCTCTTTCTGCATTCTCTATACGCTGATGTTTATTGTCGATTGTGATATCAAGTGGGTTTTTTTTAAACATCAATACTCATAAAAACTATTCTAGCCATTTTTATAGCTACAAATATAATCAAATAATAACGTAAATGCAATGTACAGATTCGATCTTTTAGATCTCTCTACCGTTCGTACTACATTTCCTTTAAGCTAGGAGTGTACTAAGGTGCCTACGATTTAACCCAATTAACAGCTTGCTCATTATAGCCTCTCGGCTTTGATTTAATAAACAACCCCATAAACTAGACCAAAAATATGGTTAATCCAAGTAAAATTAATATAAAGTGGTAAATAGTGTTGGAACAAAAAGTATGAACCAGAATTAAAAGCAAAAGTAGCGTTATAGCTAACTGAAAAGAGGTTCCCAAAGGGATAAATAAGGTATAAAATGGTTTAACTAAGGTAGAAAGATGCCAGGGCCATATAGTGAGGATTTGAGAGAACGTGTTTTGAAAGCAGTAGATGAGAAGGAAATGACTATGGAGGAAATAAGCAAAATGTTCAAAATGGATAGAAAGACCATATATTGGTGGAGGAAAATAAGAGAAGAAACAGGAAGCATAAAACCAGCTTTAGGCTATCAAAAAGGACATAGTCATAAAATTAAAAACTTAGAGGTTGTCCGGAAACCATCAAATTAAGGCATATTTCCTCTTTAACATAATCCTATTTATAGCAAGATATATGAAATTTTCAGTAGATGTTGTAAGCAAATCATACTCTTTTGATAGACTTCTATTCCTATTGATCCAGGCAAAAGTCCTTTCGACAACCCATCTTCTTGACTGTACTTAGAATCCCTGTTCTCTTGCTGGTAGTAGCTCAAGCGGCGTGTCCTTATGTACCCAAAACCTACATGAAGGTCTTTTAACAATCTCAATATCTATGTCATACCCTTCTTTTATATGATTTGTTAAGTTTATTCCTTGATACCCCATATCAGCCCATATTTTCTTAACGTTAATATATTTTTTTCTCATATTATCCAATGCCATTTTAACACCATCTCTGTCATTTTCACTTGCAACACCCACATAACAGCCTAATACAAAACCCCGAGTGTCTGTAATTATATGCCTTTTTCTACCTTTTACTTTTTTACTTCCATCGTAACCTTTGATTCCCCCTTTTCTGTAGTTTTTACAGATTGACTATACCGGCGCTTGGCTGCTCGTTTCGTCCTATTTTGTGTCTACTAGATTTCGTAATTTCATAATTCATCTTTTCAAAAATCCCTTGCTTCTTCCATTGTCTGAATTGCTTATATATACAGTCTTCCATAGCGGAAAATCATTCGGCAAATACCGCCATTGACACCCTGTACGCAATACATAGAAAATTGCTTCTAATATCTCTCTTTTTCTATACTTTGGCGGTCTTCCCTCTTTTTTATATGATACTCTAAATTATATTTTTATTCGTGCCCACTCCCTTTCACTTAAATCTGTTGGATACTTTTTCCTCATCTTTATCACGTACTAAAATTTCAGATATTATAGCCTTTTACTAGTTTCCGGACAACCTCTTATAGCTAACTCATGTAAGGTTTCCCTAATTTTTGAAAGACAAAATTGAATTAATATCTGACTTGGCAGCACTTTTCTTATTGCATGCTTGATTGCAAACCAAAACTTCTCAACTGGATTTAAATCCAGTGAGTATGGCGGCAAAAACAAAATCTAACACTTTCTATTGATTTTTTCGCTCTTACGTATTTATGAAAGCTTACATTATCGAGTTGCCCAGGTTTTAATATAGGAATAAGTATATTTTCTACATAAGCTTCAAAAATCTCGCTGTTCCTCAATAACTCATGGTGCTTTCACTTTTCCATCATTCAATGCTCCTATTATACTTACCCTTTTCTTTTGTATCCTGGTTTTTCAACAAATAACATTTTGCCTTTTTGAGACCACCCATATTCGTAAAACCTGTTATCTTCTATTCCAGACTCATCTATAAAGATTAAGTTTTCTTTTTTTATTTCTCCTACTTTTTTGTAACCGTTCACGGAGATAAGGTGGTTTACAAAGTAAATATAAAAGTGTAAAGAAATAGGGAGCTAAATATGGAATGGGTAAATGAGAACAGTGCAGCAAGAAAAGATTGTAGCAGAAAATGCTAACCTCAAGGAAGAAATAAAAGCGCTGATCACAGAAAATGATTGCTTGAAAGCAAAAATAGTTGAATTAGAAGACAAATTGGGCTTAAATTCACAAAATTCATTGCTACCGTTATCACGAGATATATATCGCATAAATGAAAAGCGCAGGAGGCCAGCCAGGCGCACAAGCGTGAGTTAATGGCTGCAGATGAGGTGGTGAGCTAAATATGATTTGTATGTGTGGAGGGAAGGTTGTTTTAGAAGATGAAATTATTCACCAAAAAGTAGAATTACCAGAAATCAAGCCAATCGTAATTGGTTGAAGAGAGGACGTTGTAGAATATGTAAAAAAAGAATTACAGCAAATTTACCTGAAGGCGTGTCAAAGGATCTCTTAGGAACAAATGCTAAGGCAATTATAAGTAGCCTGACAGATTTTTTTATTAACTCAAAAAGAGAAATACAATAAGCAGCATATTCAACCTAAACTTGGTTTAGTTTCAAATACTAAACGCAGGGTATCAAAGAAGTGTGAATTTGAATATGAAAAAATGAAGGAAGAATTGGAAAAATGTGAGTATTGACATATAGATGAAACAGGACACAGAAATGAAGGAAAAAGAGGCTGGAATAAAGAATTGGCACTTTTAAAAGTAGAAGAGTCTCGTGGTAAGGAGGTTCCAGAATATGATGGCGTAGCCGCTGCATACAATTATTTTAGTCATGAAAATAGACAAATATGTTGGGCACATTTGGCAAGAGATTTGCTTACAGTAAAAATGATGAAGTAATCAAAATTGGCCAAACGCTCAAGTCACTTAGCAACAGGGTATTTGCAGTACATAATTAAAACAAAACAAAATTTGATAGATAATTTGCGATTTTCTCGAATGATGAGAAAAAATTGGAAAGCATTTTTACGTAAAATGACAAGAATTGTACTCAAGCCTCGAGAATGGCATTTTAAAGTCTGAGGATATGAGGTGGAAGTTTTTATGTAAACCTGAAGTAATAGAGACAACCAACAGAACGGCAAATTAGACGCTATGTAATTTATCGTAAGAATAGCTATTTCACTTGGTCAAAACGGGGAGAGAAATTTGTAGAAAGATTGTTGTCGATATTTTTTACATCACGTCTAAATGGTCAAAATCCTTTTCAAAAGTTACAAAATCTAGTAGCCATAGCTGATTAATCATTTTCGCAATCCGTGAACGGTTACCTTTATTTATGAATTCCTTTCGTTATCCATTTCCTGATAGAGAAAAGTTTTTTTTATATTTATAGTTTACTTTTTTAAGCTACTATATTT
>NZ_JAAXCS010000066.1:0-7222 GCF_013309895.1 Wolbachia endosymbiont of Atemnus politus
AATATCATGTTAAGGATTAGTGCACCCTATATAAGCCAAACCTGCATTGGGATTATTGGGGATCAGCAGTATATTCTTAAGTCCCGAAACTGCTTGGCCATAGAATACTGATGAGGGACGATGGCCTTTAGACAAAAATCCCCCAAAAAAAATTAAAAAAAAAAATAACCAATAGCAGGAATGATTCAATATTTGGTGTATAGATGGCGCCAGTGGTGCTACAACTTTATGAGCCTTAGTCGTCCTTGTGCTATTAGCACTGCTTTCCTACATTATTTATTGTAATAAAACTGGCAAATAATAGCACAATTAAGGCCCAGCCTATGTACTGCCGTTGAATATCATTCATAACGTAGTATCTCCGCAGGATCTTGCTCTGCTGCCTGCAGTGCAGGAGCAATCGTTGCTAAAAATGTTAAGAGTAATGCAAGCGCAGAAACATTCACTGCATCTTGAGGAACTAATATCACTGGCAAACTTGAAAAAAAGTATATCATAGGATCCAGTAGTTTAACGTTAGTAATATTTTCTAAAAACACTCCAATATTTTCAATATTGAGAGAAGAAACAGCACCTATAATAGAGCCAAGACAAGTTCCTACAAAGCCAATCAGTAATCCACAAGTGCAAAATATGCGCATAATGCACTTGTTGCACCAAATGTACGCATGATTGCAATCGCGGATTTCTTTTCTTGCACTATCATCATTAAATTTAAGACAATTTTGAATGCTGCCACAATTATAATCAAAGTATGAATTAAAAACATCACATTTCTTTCAGTTTTTAAAGCATGAAAATAGTGGCTATGTTGTAATTGCCAAGTTTCAGCTTCCATTCTCCTTTCTTTTTTTATAACACTTTTTAGCTCATTAGCCCCAGTAATGTCATCTATAAATACTTCTATATTCCTCAAACTATCTTTATAATTAAAAAAAGCCTGTGCTGATTTTATGGGCATATATATTAAAGTACTATCATACTCAAACATACCCATATCAAATATTGCTACAACCTCATATTTTTTCATTTTCGGCATTTCATCAAATAATGCATCACATCTTTCAGGTGATATTTGCACAATTTTATCACCATAATCGACGTTCAAAGCTTCTGCCAATCGTGTCCCTATTATTACCCCTTAATCAAATATTTTTACATTTCCCACAATTACATTATTTGTAACAGTAGCATTATTAAATAAGCCTTGAGCTGACACGCCTCTCACTACGCTACCTGCAATTCTACCATTTGCTGCAAGGATAACTTGGTCACTGGTCATAGAAGTGGCTTTTAACACACCTGGAATTTTCTCAATGGATTTTGATAATCCGAATTTATGCTTTTAACAAAATAGACATTAATATGGATATTAATATAACATTACCACTTTTAGCGTTGCAACTCCAAGAGCAATGCCGACGATAGAAAACGAAGTCATTATAGAACAAAATCTGGCATTTTTTGCCCGCAAGTAGCGAATAGCCATAATAATTTCAAAAGCGATGGACATTCTATATTCTTGAAACCTCTATAATTGTCGACTTTTCCCTACTCTAAAACTATAGATTTTTATTTCTTGAAATTTAAAATGCTCCTAGAGTACTCTAGATCCTGCTAACAAGATTACAGTAGCTATAAGGAATTTACTGAAATAAGGCAAAAGAAACCCTGGTTACTGTCTGTTTTAAAAACTTGGCGTTAATGTCTATACGCTCGACAACTTGGAATACCCATACTTTCATGATAAGGGAATGTTGAAGTTTGTCAAGCATTTTTTTTTAATGAAAGAAATAAGATTGATTAAGTTTTTTAACTAATTTTGAAAAAAGGCAAAAGAATCCCGTGGTGCGAGTTTTGACTCTTTAATAATGTAATTTGGCGCTGTAATAATGAGCTAACGCTTATTTTATTGGCTGCATGTGAAAAAATTCCCAATAATTTCGCCAATAAATACCTTAAGTTTTTTTACTGAATTTTTGTCATTGATCCTGGAAACACAAGTTTTGAGTCAGAAATACCCTTAAAGACATGATATGGGGAGGTTTTAAATCATTTTTAGTGGGGCTACTTGAATGATAGGGGTAACACAAAAAAATGTTTATGGCTAATCTTTAGGTCGAATATGGAATTTCAATAAATTTAACTTTTTTATGAGATTGTGCAGCAATAATAAATAAATTGATAGGGAAAAGTTATGGCAATAGAGGAGGAAGAGTCTTTTAAAATAATACAGAAAGTTTGTGAGAGTGAACATCTGAAAGAGGATAATTTGCTTCAAAAAATAAAAGATGAATTATATGAGGTAGAAAAGAAGTTACCTGAGGAAGATTGTGGGGAACAAGTTTAAAAACGGCCTCTGGAAAGATCATCTATTCAGTGTAAAAACTTCAAATGGACCTGTAGATGACACATTGTTGCATCTTGCTGTAGAAAGTAACAATGTATTGACGGTAAAACTTCTGATAAAGAAGACAGTCAGAGTTGATATGCGAATCAAAGATGGATCCAGTAATGGATTAACTGCTTTGCACATTGCTGCTTTGCATGGCTAAGATAGTACAGCTTTTATTAGATGCTAACGCAAATCCTTCACTAGATAATCAAGGCCTAATTCCAAGAGAAATAGTTGATAATGTTCCAAACAAGAATACCATAGTAGAAATATTGGAGACAGGAGAAAAAAATTATTCGCAGAAGAAAGCAAAAGATCGTAACATAAAGATTAAAGAAGGAGGTCGCTATCATCTATCTCAGGATAGTCATAAAACTCAGGCAAGCTTAGCCGTGAACAGAGATAATGTAACTACTGTATTAGGAAATGGTAAAGGAAAATTAGAAGCACTAAGAGTGCAAGCGTGGGATGAAAGTAAGAAAGAGAGTAATGGCAATGTTCAGAGTAAACAGACCTCTTCTAATTCGATTACTGATGAGAGTAGTAATAAATACCCAAGCGTTAAGGATAGAATAGAATTTTTTAAGTCATTGCAGGAAGGAAATGCTGTAGCGAAAGGATTGAAAGAGATAGAACAGCAATTTAATGGTCAGCCTTTGGGACAATATGATGCTACGTGTAATGATGAGCAGTTTTTTAAATGAGAGTAGCAGTGACAATAGTGGTCTGTGGTTAGAGCAAGAATTGATAGAAAAAGGGGCTAAGTAAAAAAAAAAACATGTGCTCAGCTAGAGGAGGGGCAGAAAGAAAATCAATCACTAAAACGAAAAATACGCGATCTAGAAAGTGAAAACGTAACACTTAAGAATGAATTAGAAAAAACAAAAAATCAGAACTCTAATTATATAGCTGAAAATGAGACTAAGTAGGAAGCATTTAATAAACTCGATGAAGAGAATAGGTCGCTGAAATAAAAAATAGAAGATCTGAAAAGTGAAAATGCAGCACTTAATAGCGAATTAGAAGAAACAAAAAATCAGCATTCTAAATATGTAGATGAGCACGAGGCTGAATTGGAAGCATTAAAAAAACAAAACCAAGAAGAGAGTAAATCACTGGAACAAGAAATAAAAAATCTGAAAAGTTAAAATGCAAAGCTTAATATCGAATTAGAAGAAAACAAAAATCAGCATTCTCAAACAAGTGAAGTATCATTAAAAAAAGTAGAAAAAAAGCCACTGTTATCAAAAATTGCCTACGTGAGCCTTGTAACAACATCAATGATAGGTTCTATCCTCAGTCTTGTTTCGGGATTGTTTGTTCTATCGATGATTGCAACTTCTGTGACATCCGCGTTAGTAGCTGGCGGCATTACATACACAATGTCAAAACCCACCACTGAATTGAAAGAGGTAGCTATTGAAGGCTTGGTGCAACATGGTGTTGGTAAGGTTTAGAAATTTATCTCAGTTTTCTTCCCTACTGAGTAAAACCACTGTTAAGCTTTGTAATTTTTAACACTAATAATTAATTAATAAATACATTTCTATAATTAATAATAGTATTAGTTAAGGTAAAAGTATATGTCAGATAAATCAAAAATAAAACGTGCTTTACATTCAATCAATAATGTAGGCGATAAACTATTAGAAAAGGTTACAAATTATGGCTACTCTATTTTGAAGATTTTGTCAAAAAAAGTTGCTAATAGAGTTTTCTCTAATGCCAAAAGTTTATATGGAAAGTTTACAAAAAGTGGATCTTTTGATCTTAAACAGACTATAAGATCTCTGAGTTACCAGATAAATATAGATCTACTGAAAAAGTGGCGGTGTATTCAGAACAGGAATAAAAGAAAGAATGGAAAAACTTCGATATGCAATAAAAGAATTTGGCAAGGCAAGTCTAAAATCAGGTAACTACCGCGTGCCAAAAGAAGAACAGGTGACTATAGATCTTGGTAATAAATCAGTAATTGATCACTACACCGGCATTTTGTATAAAGCACCTCCAATGTTTGAAGAAGTTGCATATATGAAAGAGGTGGGAACCAAAGAAAGAAAAAGCTATAAGGAACTTTCGGGACTTTAAACATCCGTTAAACGTTTCTCGTTAACAGAGCAAGCTGAAAACACAAAAAGTATAGAAAGGGACTTAAAATGTGAATATAGGCTGTTTGATCAACGCGGTAATTTATACGATACGAGCGACAAGATAAGCAAAGATCAAAAAGGAATTGTAGCATACTCTATTACGCTTGATGGTAAGTTAGTTACTTCACAACATATCCGACCGAGTGACAATATTAAATATGGGTATTACCACTCAACACTTCTTGGTGGTAAGCCAGGATTATGTTTTGGTATGATGAAAGTAAAGGATGGAAAAATAACTGAAATTGATACCTTTAGTGGTCACTATAAACCAACTCAAGAAAACTTGTATAATGTCGCCTTTCTCAAGTCAGAGCTAAAAAACGTTTTTGCTGATGATATAAAGATAACAACAGCAAGTTTCTCACACAATAAGAGAAAAAGGTATACTCGAAAACACTATACATTCAGAAACTACAAAGCAATTTGCACAAAGAATGGAAACGAAAGGAACAGATGACTTAACAATGCCACAGAGATATTTTGGAGCATTACGTAACTGCAATGCAGCGTATAAGGAGATGTTAGATAAATCTAAATCGAGCCATCCTGAAAAAGTTGCCAATGAAAGAACAAACAATAGTGAAAGAACAAGGTGATGTATGTTCCATAGAGCAAAACTTTTGCTCTATGGAACATACTGCTTTACTAGCCCCTGGTAACTTTGATATAGTTGCCTTAGTTAAAGTCTATAAAAATTTATAAAGGCAACCTTGAGTGTAAGAGAAGCTTTATGCACAGCAATCAGAGAAGAAATGCAAAACGATCCTGACGTGTTTATCATGGGTGAAGAAGTTGCAGAATATGACGGTGCTTATAAAGTAACAAAAGGATTGTTGAAAGAGTTTGGAGAAATTAGGGTGGTTGATACACCTATTACCGAACATGGATTTTCTGGCCTTGCTGTTGGAGCAGCATTTGATGGACTTAGGCCAATCGTTGTGTTTATGACCTTTAATTTTTCTATGCAGGCTATCGATCAAATTGTGAATTCTGCAGCAAAAACAAATTATATGTCAGATGGACAACTCGGATGTCCCATAGTATTTCGCGGACCAAATGGCGCTGCAGCAAGAGTTGCTGCGCAACACTCTCAATGCTTTGCATCTTGGTATTCGCATGCACCAGGATTAAAAGTAATAGCACCTTATTTGAGATTGTAGAGGTCTGCTTAAAGCTGTAATTCGTGATCCAGATCCAGTGATATTTCTAGAAAACGAGATTGCTTATGAACATGAGCAAGAAGTTCCTGACTCTGAGCTATCGAATAAAGACTATCTGCTTGAGATAGGCAAAGCTGCTATTGTACGGGAAGGAAAGGATGCTTTCTCACTGAAATTAATGGATGCTTTAAATATAGCAGATTTACTCTCTAGTAAAGGTATAGAAGCTGAAGTTATTGACTTGAGAACCTTAAGGCCGCTTGACACTAAAACTGTTATTAATTCTGTCAAGAAGACTAATATGCTGGTTAGCGTAGAAGAAGGTTGGCCATTTGCAGGAATAGGAGCAGAGCTTTCGGCTATTGTTATGGAACAGGGATTTGACTGCCTTGACGCCCAAGTTGTATGTGTAACTGACTAGGATGTTCCTTTACCCTATGCTGCAAATCTGGAGAAAAAGCATTACCACAAGTGGAAGATATAGTTGAAGCTGTACATCAGGCCAGCTTTAGAAAAAATAGATCTCCTGTATAACCCGCTTTCGATAATATTGTCTCTTAGTCAGGGATATAATATTGTCTTAGAAAGAAGATCTTTACAGATGAAAGCAAAACTCAATACATTTTTAATATTTTTATAGAAATCTATTAGAATCGTTTTGTATGCTTTTTTCTAATGGCTATTTTTAGATGCTTAATGCTCCTTTTTATCATTTTTATCATTCAGGGATATAATAAAGACCTTATCAAAGTAGACGACAAAGATCATATGATATAAGTGAGCACCTAAAGCATTGTAAGGACAGAATGTCTCTTTCGGGAAACGTCGTACCAGCAGTACCAGAAATTGTGCCTTTGCCCATAAAGTTTCCTGATCTTACAGCCAGTAGTCAGCTTATTTCGATTAATATTAGTGAAGAAGTTCCAGTAAAGGATTTGCTAATTGAGATAGGAAAACTTTCTGACATTAACTTAGATATAGATCCAAAAATATCATTTTAAAGTTGAAAGATAAAAATAATAAATGAAGTAATTCAGAGCATGGCTGATAGCGCCAAACTGCGTTGCTCGACAAGTAATGGTGTGATTAGAATTGAACAGGATTTACCATATGCACTAAACTATTACGTAGATTTCATCAATATTCAACACTCTGCTCAAAGTAGCTTTGCTGTTAATAACAACATTACTAGTAGTAATGTTGATAAGGATTACAATAGCGTTATGAAATCTCAATATAGCAGTGATTCGTGGAATTCATTGGAAAATGGTTTGAATGCAATAATGGCTGTCAATGGTGTAGATGATGGAGAATTTCTTTTGTCTATAATAGAGAAGCTGGTGTTATTATTTTAAATGCTTGGAAAAATATCCATAGAGCTGTCGAATAATATATTAATAAGGTTAAGCAGTTAGCGTCTTCTCAAGTAATGATAGAAGCAAAGATAGTTGAAGTTGTATTAGGCGACAAATACCTTTCTGGTATCAACTTAAATGACTTGCGCGATGAAA
>NZ_JAAXCS010000067.1:0-7178 GCF_013309895.1 Wolbachia endosymbiont of Atemnus politus
GTTTTTAAAGTTTAAAAAACGAGGTAATTTTATGTTCAATGCTAACAATGAAATTAATGTTAAGAAGGAAGAAAGAAAATACAGTTGGTTAACTGTGTTTGCTTGGTTGTTCCTAAAAACGATTGGACGAATATTACCAAAAAGGTGGATCAAATGGGCAGAAGATATTCTATATTACAGTATAACTACTACAAATAATGAGGTTCAGACTGATGATCTTAAAACAGTAGATGAAGGTATTCAAGTTGATTTAAAACCTGAAGTTGCAGAAAAAGAAAGCCAAAGTGAAGTGATAAGTAAAGATGGAGGGGTTCAGACTGATGGAGTAGCTTTTCAAGATATGACAATGCAGACTGAGTGTGTTGAAACAACAGATAAAAACATTGAAGTTGATTTAGAATCTGAAGTTGCAGAAAAAGAGAGCGCAATAACGAGCGAAGATGAAGGAATTTGCTCTGAAGTAAGTACTGACGAAGACTGCTCTGATATTGAAGTAGATAATAAAAATGAATTGGTTTGGGACGACCATTTTGAATTGCACAGAGAAGATGATGAAAAATTAAAGGAACATCTGGAGGATGTAATTCTGAAACTAAACATTGAATGTTTACAAAATGTTTTATTAAAAAAGACAAATGAAGATTTGGAATCTAAACTTGGAACGAGTGATGAAAATTTGGTAAAAGCTAGAGAAACAATAGTACACCTGGAAGGAGAACTAACTACATTAAAATTGCAACTTGCAGAATATGAAAAAGATTACACAGAACTGAAAGAGGTTTCAGATCAAATAGAAAAAGAGCTTGAGCAACAAATAGAGGAAAATTTAATGGAAATGAAAAAAAAAGAAGGAAAAATAAGCAGCTTAGCACGATTAAATGAAGCTTTAGAACAAGATATAAAGAAAACAAAAACTGAAAGTAACAGACAACAGCAAATAGTTGAAATGCAAGAAGTAAATAAAAAGCTTGATACAGATTCCTTACCTTTAAAAGATGAAGTTAAAACAAGATACACACCTAACTCTTTTCTGAGCTGCACTAGCAGCACCGCAAGCATTAAGCTTAGAGAAACGTTATAGTGGGCCCTTAGCATAAAGTAACAACTCCTCTTTCGTTAAGGAATAGGAGCTGTCTTCCCAATGCTGTTTTAACAATTCTAAACTTCTACCTAAACTTTTCCCTGGCTGGTGGCCTATATTTATCAAATCATCGCCAGATAAGGGAAATTTGGGAATATCGAACACTTTAGCAAATGAGATATATTCATCAACGTTTGCTCCAGACTCAACACCACAAATTTTCACCAAATCACAATATAATTCTTTATCAAATAAAGATATGTATTTTTTTTGCTCTTTTTCTGAGAGCTCTGTTTTGATATTGTTGGATAGTAAAAATAGCAGCTTTTTCTTTTGCTTGTTCGAAAGACGTAAAAATTTGCTTACATATTCTCCAAACCTGTCATTTTTTTTAGTAGTCCTAAGAAGCAGCGCTAATTTTACTAGTACATCAGCACCAAAAAGAAGTGGCGAAGACAGAATTTCGCATTTTACTTCTTTTGGGATAATCTTTTGCAAAACATCAGATTCTTGCATGCTCTTAAGTGTTGGAGCCGGATTATCACACTCCAGCAATTTAAACATTTCATCTCTTATTCTTTCTCCAGAGAGGTTTTGGATCATGTGCGAATGCTGTTTGCATACATCCAATATTTCATCACTCAAATCTCCAACACATATTTTTGCGTGAAACCGAAACACTCTTAAAATACGCAGATAGTCTTCCTTAATTCTATCTTCAGCGTTGCCTATAAAGTTCAACCTCTGCGCCTTTAAATCCTGAATGCCACCGAAGTAGTCATATATATGGCCATGCTTGTCTGCATAAAGAGCGTTAAATGTAAAGTCACGTCTTGAAGCATCAGCTTGCCAATCGTTGGTAAATTCTACTTTCGCATGCCTACCGTCACATTTCACATCATACCTCAGGGTTGTAATCTCAAAGGATCTTTGATTTAAAACCGCAGTGATAGTTCCATGTTTCAGGCCAGTTGGAATAGCTTTTATATTACAGAGTTTTAGCGCTTCAATCACTTGACCAGGCAGTAGATTGGTGGCTAAGTCGATGTCGTGAACGTCACGCTGCAAGATTGAATCTCTCACACACCCACCGACAAGCCTTGCCTCACCACCAAATTTCTCTATGGCATCAATGATTAAACTAGTCTCATGATCAACTTGCATCGAGGTTGGTACATACTGCAACTCATATTATATGAAATGCTTGCGAAAAGCCCTACATAAAAATATACAGGGCTATTTTACAAGTATTTGGTGCTGTTGATGAGATGTTACTCTTGTTTCTTCCATACCACAGCTTGGGCTCAAAGAGTTTTGCTCCTCAGAGCGTTGAATGTGCTGCTCTATATCACTAACGCACTGCTCTACAACATCATGAATTTTCCCATCAGCATTTTTTGCCAATAACTCATCAAATCTCTTCTCAACCTCTGCTCTCTCAGAGATATCTTTTGAAAGGTTACAATATTCCAAGATCTCATCTAACTGAAGCTTTTTTGCTAATAGGAAATCTTCTTGTTCTTGCTCTTGTTTAAGTTTGGTTTCCTCTTGCAGTTGTTTTGCTAAACTTTTATTTCTATCAAGCAATGGTTCGAAATGAGCATGGCCTTTGTTTATTACATGCAAGACACTACTATCATCATAATCTACCTTATTATACTCACCTGCATTTTTTAAACCTGCACCATCTATTAATTGATGCAAGGACGGATCCTGTTGATTACCGTCAGCATACAACGAGTTGCTCTCTACAACATGCAACTTCACACCATACTTTTCGCAAAGTATTCTGCCTTCAATATCAGGGCGCCCCCAGAATTCATTCTTTTCAATTTTATTGATGTATTGATCGCACGTAATGCCACGATTTACAAACCTACCTCTAACCTCATCGAAGTCATTGGCAATCGCACTTATAAACCACTCTGGCGGATTGTTTTGCGCAAATTCTTTACAATCATTTCTTAATTGCTCTACAGTAACTTGTATTCCTGTTTGCTGTTCCAGACCTTGTCTGAACGAGTCAAAAAAGCAGCTTCCATTACCAATTGCTTGCCCTATATGGAAATTGTCAGGGTAAGGACTACTATTTGAAGAAGTGACTTCTTGCTCCGAGATCTTTGGTCTTTTTATTCCAACCTCAATATCATGAAAATTACTTGGTAGTTTCCGTTTCCTAGATGCAGCAGCCATAGTTTTTACCTTATTTAAGCTATATATTACTATACCAATAAAATTATTAATAAGTAACTAATTAAGTATAGCAAAAATTTTCAAATTATGCAACAATTACAATTTTACATAGTGAATATGAGCTTTAACTGTGGCATAGTTGGACTGCCAAACATAGGAAAATCAACCTTATTTAATGCGCTTACACAATCAAGTGCAGCTGAAGCTGCAAACTATCCCTTTTGTACAATCGAGCCCAACGTTGGCAAGGTGCCAATAAGAGATCACCGTTTGAAACAAATCGCAGCAATTGCCGGCTCAGAGAAGGTAATCTACAATCAACTAGAAGTTGTAGATATTGCAGGCCTGGTAAAGGGTGCGAGCAAAGGTGAAGGGCTCGGGAACAAGTTTTTGAGTCACATCAGAGAGGTTGATGCTATCGTTCATTTACTTAGGTGCTTTACGGATGACGATATCAGCCACGTGCACAATGAAATAGATCCAATATCAGATGCTGAAGTGGTGGAAATGGAATTAATCCTAGCTGATATTGATAGCATAGAAAAAAGGCTACCTCAATTGGAAAAGAAAGCAAAACAAGGTGATAAAGAGCTAAAGAGACAGCTTGATTTGATGCAAGAAGTCTTAGCTACTTTAAAACTCGGTAAACCTGCAAGAAGTTTGGGAAACATGGACGAAGCCGAAATGAAGTCGCTTCAATTGTTGACAACAAAGCCCGTCATGTACGTCTGCAATGTTGAAGATGCAAACATCATAACTGGCAATGAACTATCTAAAAAGGTAGAAAAAATGGCAGAAGAAAACAAGAGCAAATTCTATTGTATTTCAGCAAAACTTGAAGCAGATATTGCAAATCTTGAAGATGAAGAAGAAAAACAGAGTTTTTTGTCAGAATTTGGCTTGCAGGAGTCAGGCCTTGATGGAGTAGCGCGTATTATGTATGAAGTGCTGAGCATGATAACTTTCTTTACCGTAGGGCCAAAAGAAGCACGTGCATGGCCAATAAAGATAGGATCAACAGCTGATAAAGCAGCAGGTGTAATTCACACTGATTTTGAAAAAGGTTTTATAAAAGCAGAAACGATAAGTTTTGCAGACTATATAAAATATGGAAGTGAATCAGCTTGCAAAGACGCAGGTAAAGTTCGCTTTGAAGGCCGAGATTATATTGTGCAAGATGGTGACATAATGCACTTTAGGTTTAATGTGTAGCAGACCTACCATTATTAACAACAGTTTCTCTCTGAGGAGCAGGAACTCCTTCTTCTACAGTTACTCCTTCATCAAGAGAAGAACTAGGTACGGTAATACTCTCACGCGATTGCGCACTCTTCTTTTCCTCACATGGTATTTGCTTAGTCAGGTATCCTTCTAAAACTTCATGTAAAGCTTTATTTCCTATAAGCACAGCCTCGTTTTGCTTAGCTAATTCTAAAATTTCCTTCGGTTCAACATTTTTACCGTTGATAACTGACTTTTTAATACCAATTTGACCAGAATCTATATTTAGAACAACAACACAATTAAGATCATTTCCAGACTTATCTTTTGCATCCCAACTAATTTCAATGTCACATATTGCAGACTTTTCAAAGGAGTAGTTCCTCTGTTGTTTCTCATTCTTCTCAATTGTTACTATTCTTTTATCATTACTGTATATTTTTACTCTTTGTACCTCATTTTTAATTATTTCCATCCTTTTAGTCTTTTCGCTAAAAAGACGACTGGTTTCTAAACTCTGTCCAGGTTTAGTAATGTTGATACTAAGATTATCATAATGATTAACAAGATGTCCTGCCTTTTTGTCTGGCCAATAACATCCATCAAAGAAACCAATTAGATCATCTTTGTTTAGAAATTCTTTTGCATCATTCATTCCTTCGTCAATTCGAAGAAGATATCTACCCAACCTCTTTTTAAAATTTTCTTTTAACTTCTCCTGGTCTTGGGAAGTAAACTTCTTATCCAATATACCCATTATTTCTTTTCGCTTATTTAGTACCACATGATTAAAAAGGAAAATGTCCTTCTCCCATCGATAATAATTTGCTATCTTATCAAATGGATCTGCCGGCCAGCCGTTATTAAAATTTACTTTATCAGAAGGATTTTCACACTTATTATCCTTAAAATTAAAATTCAATTCTTTAAAATCTGATAGTACTTCTTCTGCCCTATCTTCAAAAGACTGAAGTCTATCTTGAAGTTCTGCTCCATAACTCATTCCTTTGTCAATTTGAAGAAGATATCTACCAAACCTCCTTCTAAACTCTTCCTGATTGCTGGGAGCACACTTCTGATCTAATATATCTATTACCTCTTCTCGATCACGTAGTTAAAGAGGGAACTCTTTCCCTTCTTGTTATAATCATCTGCTATTTTGTCAAAACACTTATTATCCTTAAAATCCAATCTCTCAAAATCCGAGAGCACACTGTCTACCTCAGACTTATCAAATTGAAGATTTGTTTGAGGAGATAGAATAGTTACGTTCTCTCTACTTTGCTCAGGCAAGACATTTTGAGAATTCGTTTGAGAAGAGTTAGTATTATTGTATAGTCCAGAAAGCATTTCGAACCTCCATTATTTTTATAAATTTATTGTACCTTAGCTCTAAATTAGAGTAAAGCTAAAATTTAGGTATGTCAAAATCAAACAGTTAACGTAGATTCTGCATTGTTTGCAGCTTTATCAGCTTATTAGGCAGAATAATTAAAGAATTAGTTGAATAAGTGTTATGACTAAATTTAACTCCATCCACAAGTTCTCCGCTTGTTACTCCAGTTGCAATAAACACTGACTCACCTCTTGCCATATCTTTTACAGTGTAGATTTTTTCTGGGTCATGGATATTCAAGTTTTTTGCTCTTTCTTTTAACTGATCCGTGTCAAATATTAATTTTCCTTCCATTTGTCCACCAATTGAACTTAGCGCTGCGGCTGCAAGCACTCCCTCTGGTGCTCCACCTGTTCCGATATACATGTCGTGATTGCCACTCACTAGTGAAATTACAGCGGCAACATCACCATCGTCTATTAGTTTAATTTTTGCCCCTAACTTTCTAATTTTCTCTATTAATTCATTGTGCCTTTCACGTTTAAGCACAGTTACCACGAGATCATTTATTTTACATTTTTTTGCCTGAGCTAGATTGTCTAAATTTTTTTCGACACTATTTTTTAGTGAAACGACACCCTCTGGAAGATTTTTTCCTATCGCTATCTTTTCCATATAAACATCAGGTGCGTGTAAAAAATTACCTTTTTTTGTTGCAGCAAGAACAGACATTGCACCCTGTTTATAATGAGCACAAATTGTAGTGCCCTCAAGTGGGTCGACAGCAATGTCGATCTCAGGACCATTTCCAGTTCCGACCTTTTCCCCGATATATAGCATCGGTGCTTCATCCCTTTCACCTTCGCCAATTACAATTGTGCCATTTATTTCCATGGAATTTAGCACCGTCCGCATTGCATCAACCGCGACCTGATCGGCCTTTTTTTCATCACCAGAGCCCACCAACTTATGTGCAGCAAGTGCTGCAGCTTCAGTCACTTTCACTAACTTATAGGCTAAATCTTCCATCATTCGCTTGAGAACTATAAATAAAGCATTCAATATATATCATGCAACTTGAAACTGCAAGATGTCTTGATTGATTGCGGGAAAGTTGATATAATAAGCTACCATATAGTAGTAGGTTTAGTTATGGCATATAGTGATGATGATGTAAGAAAGTTATATCTAAATATAGATGGAATTATAAAAAAGAAGCCTCAAGTAAGTTTTGAAGAATTGAGTAAAGAGCTAAATACAGAAATTGATCTAGAGCAAGAACCTCGCAATGTGTTAGGTGATTTATTGTTAGCACGTGCAATTGAAGACAGTAACCTAGACTTTGTA
>NZ_JAAXCS010000068.1:0-7132 GCF_013309895.1 Wolbachia endosymbiont of Atemnus politus
AGCTTATATAGGTAAAAACCCAGAAAATTTACAAAGACATAAGGTGCACATAGTGCAAAAATTTAAACATGATACGCCAAATACCCTAAGTTTTTTGTCGTTAACCTGCACAGATTGCGAAGATAAATAAAATAGCTTCAGTATCATTATAATTGGGTTGGCGGAGTTTGTCAAGGAGTTTCTTCGTTTCATCCACGTGCTGCTAAAAGTTTGTTATGCAAGAAGTCTAATTGCTTTATGCAACCAACGACTGCCATATAGTATTTCATAAGGTCATTTTTCAAGCATATATCGCAATATCTCGTTAGTTATAGTAACATCTTGGCGTGGGACCTTGCCGTGTTCTATAAACATGGAGATTGCGTAGCGCGGGTTATGGTAAGGACCATAAGCAATAAATAATTTATGACTTTCACCCTTAGAGTTTATCTCTGGTGTGCCGGTTTTGCCGGCAATTTGTACACCGCTTAATCCTTTTCTATAGTTAGAATTCACCACATCAAACATAGTTTTTCGAACTATGTTAAGATGCTCATGATCCACATCAATGTCAGAAAAATCTTGCGCTATATTACTTATTTCGATGTAGGGAATCACCTCCTTTCCTGTTGCAATTCTTGCTGCAAGAACTGCTAGCTGCAGTGGTGTTGTAAGTATATACCCTTGTCCTATAACTAAGTTGATGGTATCACCTAAATACCATTCTGAATATAGCTTTCGTGCGCGCCAATCTCTATCAGGCAGCAACCCTGGAGCTTCCTCCTTAAACGTTCCAATTAGTGGCCCACTGCCAATGCCAAATTTTCTGGCCATTTCCACCAGAGAGTCTACACTTATCTTTTTTCCTATGTTATAAAAGTAAGTGTTGCATGAAAGAGCCATTGCTTCATTTAAAGATACATATCCATGGACCTTGCTTTTTAAGCAACGAAATTTCCGTTCGCCTATTTTCATATAGCCCCTACACAAAAATTTTTCTTCTGGTGTGATTATTCCATCCTTTAAACCTGCAAGCGCAACTATTATTTTAAATATTGAACCAGGCGGAATTTGATATGATAATGCACGATTTACAAGTGGTAATGAAGGTACATTTAAACTTTCCCAAGTTTCATTCGATAATCTGTTAGTAAAAAGATTATTATCGTAAGAAGGTGAATTATATAACGCTAAAATTTCTCCGTTATTTACATCAATTACCACTGCAGAGCCTTTGTGATCTTTAAATATCTCCACAATTTTCTCCTGCAGATCGATATCAATTGTCAGATGCACATCTTGTCCGTTTTGCTGTGGTATGTTCGACAACTCTCTCACGATACGCTTCCTAGAATTTATTTCCTGCTCAGATTTTCCTGGCTCACCTTTTAATATATGATCGTATGTATATTCAATGCCGCTGATTCCCACTTCGTTTATGCCTTGCTGCTTTTTTGTATATCCCAACACATGAGAGCACATCGAACCAAACGGATAGTAACGTTTATAAAGAGCGGTTACTTTTGTTTCTGACAATTCTACTGCTTCAGATTCAATCTCTGACAATGTTTGCAAATCCACTTCCTTACCAGAAGTTTTTTGTCCATCAAACAAAACAACGTACGAAATTTTGTTTATCGCAAGTCCAACGCCATTCCTATCTAAAATTCTGCCACGCTTAGGCATGATAGTGGCAATTCGTGTTCTATTACTGCTGGATAGTGCTTCGTATTTTTGTCTGTTTCGTATCTGTAAATTATATAACCTATAACTAAAAATGGCAGAAATAGTAAGCTGAATACCACCTAATATAAATGCTCTACGGTTAAAGACTTTGTTTTTTGTCCGCATAAAATTTCTTTAAAATGCACTCTCTCCCATTCTGGCTTTACAAATCCTTTCTTCCCACTCACTTAAGGTAACAAATTTGTAACCTGATTTTTTTAGTATCTTAATAATCTGGGGTAAAGCTTCAACTGTATTTGATTTGTTGTCGTGGTCATGGAACAGTATGATTGCTCCACTGTGTATGTTGCTTACAACTCTTTCAACTAAGATCTCTGGTTTATCACCTTGCCAATCCAGGGAATCAACTGTCCATAATATCGAATACATATTCAATTGATCAGTGTTTTCAATCAGATTATCATCATGACATCCATACGGTGGACGAAACCATTTTACATCCTGTTCTGTCACATTTTTAATTGCTACATTCGTCTTTTCTAACTCTTGTAATTGTTCCTCACTTGTAAGTAACGTCAATTTTCTATGTGACCAAGAGTGATTGCCCAGCTCGTGACCTGTCTCATAAATTTTTCTTACTACCTCAGATGTTTTTCTATTTATACGTTCACCAAGAAGAAAAAATGTCGCTTTTGCTTTATAGTTCTCCAGAACATTAATAATATCACCTGTTCTATTATTAGATGGCCCATCATCAAATGTAAGTGCAACAAACTTATCGCTATCACTCAATAGCTTTTTTATATTGCTCAAATTCCTGTACGATAGATTGAAATTACAACCAAGCCCGTAGTACGGTAAATTAAAATTACAATCACTACAGAAAGTTACGCTTGAGCATAGCAAAAGAAAAATTATTAGCCATCTTTTCAACCATATCATTTTAATACCTTTAATCCTGCCTAACCACATTATTGCAGCTAAAAACTTAGTCCATGAAATTAGAGACATCAACTCCCTTCTGCAAGCAAGCAGCAATAATAGTATTTATCATCAGGAATGCAATGGTCATTGGACCAACGCCCCCAGGTACTGGTGTAATGGCTTTAGCTTTCTCTTTCACCCCATCAAAGTCAACATCACCTACGAACTTTGGTTGTCCTCCTATATTGACACTATTTATGCCAACATCAATTATTATTGCCCCTTTCTTTATCCAGTCTTTCTGAACAAAATTTGGCTTTCCAACTGCTGCAACTACTATATCCGCTTTAGAACAATACTCAGCTAAATCCCTACTTTGTGAATGCAAGATGGTAACAGTGCAGTTTTCTTGTAACAATAGGTGAAACATTGGTTTACCCACTATGTTTGACCTCCCGATCACAACTGCGTTTTTACCTGAAAGACTACTTTCAACCAACTTAATTAAGTGCAAAGAACCTTTAGGAGTACAAGGTATCAGACAATTTCTTTCACCTTTAACTAATCTACCAACGTTTTCATCATGAAAACCATCTACGTCTTTTTCAACGCTTACTGTGTTAATTACCCTACTTGCATTAATATGATTTGGTAAAGGCAATTGTACTAAAATGCCGTGCACAAATGGGTCTTCATTTAATCCACTAATTTTTTCAATCAATTCATTTTCTAAAATGCCATCAGGCAAAACAATAGTCTCAGAACTTATGCCTATTGATTTTGCTTTTTTTTGTTTATTGCGGACATAGACTTGACTTGCTGGATTGCTACCCACGAGAATTACTTTCAGGCAAGGAAAAATGTTGTGCTCTCTCTTTAAAACATCAATTTTTTGTGATAACTTTTCGCACAGGTCATTTGCTATTTTTTTACCATCAATAATAATTGTCACTTCCTTGCCACTCCTTAAAGTCAGGTAATTTGATATCAAATAAATCCAATACTTTTCCAACAGAATGATTAACAATATCATCCAACGATTTCGGTTTAATATAGAAAGCTGGTACCAGTGGAGCAATTATTGCTCCCATCTCTGTTAATTTCAACATGTTTTGTAAATGACCAAGATGCAGTGGTGACTCCCGCACCATAAGAACTAATTTTCTTCTTTCTTTCAGCGTTACATCTGCAGCTCTTGTCAATAGATTGGAAGTAACGCCTGACGCAATTTCAGACATCGTCTTCATAGAACATGGAGCGATGATCATCCCTGAGGTTTTAAATGAGCCACTTGCTATTTTTTCTCCTATTTTTTCTTCAGAATAATAAAAATCTGCAAGCGATGTAATATCCTCAAGTTTCTCTGTAATCTCGTGAGCTAGAGTTATTTTCCCAGCACTGCTGATCACTAAATGAGTTTCATAATCTGATTTACAGCGCGTGACGCTGGAATCTATTATAGCAGGGGATTCAAGAGATCTATTAACTTTTATTAATGCCTCTAGAATGCGCACGCCGTAAATAGAACCTGACGCCCCACTTATTCCAATTACAATTCTGCTATTCACTTAGTCTTCTTCATAACTCATTCCCAGTGCACGTTTGTAGGTGTCAAGCAGTATTTCTTGTTCTTCTCTGTCATCATCATCCATCTTTCTTAGCCTGATAATTTGCTTCATCACTTTTATATCCCAACCTTCATCTGCAGCTTTTGCATATACATCGCGAATGTGATCTTGTACATCCTTCTTTTCTTGTTCAAGTTTTTCAATTCTTTCTATATAACCCTTTAGCTCATCAGCTGTTATTTTTACTGTATCTTCCATAAAACCCAACTAATTAATTGTTGTTATAGTATTGTCAGTTTTCACTTGTACTTCAATAACAGTAATAATATTTTTATCTTTTTTCAAAATCTTAAAGCGAAAGCCATACATGAAAAATTCTTCACCTTCATCAGGAATGCGCTCTATCTCATTCACAATCATACCTGCAAGTGTTGTAGCTTCTTCATCAGGAAGACTCCAATGTAATTGCCTATTAATGTCCCTGATAGTAGATTTCCCTTCTATGTGATACACATTATCAGATATTTTCTTTATAAAGTTTTCTGCAATTACATCATGCTCATCGGAGATTTCTCCAACTATTTCTTCCAGTATATCCTCAAGAGTTACGATTCCCTGCAGTGCTCCATACTCATCAACAACAAATGCAAGGTGTTTTCTGTTTTTACGGAAGTTATGTAATTGCACGCTGAGTGGTGTACTTTCTGGCAAGAAACAAGGTTTTGACATAACCTGGGCAATATCAACTTTCTCTATTTTATTATCCTTTTCACGCAGGGCGTTTATTAGATTTTTTACGTGAATTACTCCGACAATGTTATCCGGTTCTTTTTGCCATAAAGGTACTCTACTGTGACTACTGGTTAAAATTTCTCTTATTAACTCTTCTTTATTTCGTTCTATATCAAGAGAAAATAGATTTCTCCTATGGGTCATAATTTCTGATATTTCTGTCTCAGCCAAGTCAAGTATGCTGTTTAGCATATCCAAATCCTGTTGTAACATGGTTCCTTCACTGCGATGAAGAGTAATCATATTACGCATTGCATCTGCTGCAGATATTACCTCCCTATTCTTATGAAGTCCACATAACTTTAGAATGAGATTAACAATAAACTGAATACCTAACGTCAATGGAGAAAAAATCTTGACAAAAAACAGCACAAAATAAGCAGAAAATGATGTAAACTTCTCAGGATTTTGCATGGCGTAGGTTTTTGGCAACACCTCACAGAACAGCAAAATACAAAACGTCATCGTAACTGTTAATAGAAAAACGCCCTCATTTCCAAAAAAGTTTATAACTATTGCTGTAAATAAAGCGGAACAGGTAATGTTAATAATTGTGTTACCAAGCAATATCGTACCTATTGTTAATTCTTTTTTATTTAACAAGTGGTCGATTACCTTGGCCCTTTTGTTACCGTCTAGCTTTAGCTTATTAACTCGAGAACGGCTAATTGAGGTTAACCCTATTTCTGCCCCTGAAAATAAAAACGATAAGATCAATAAAACAAAAATTATTGATGATACTGAAACCAATAACCAATCCATTAAAGTGTGATGTTATTGTGATAAAAAACAGAGCTAATTTTATATACTATAAGAAACATTTGCAAGTTTGAAGTTTTGTATAGCTGGACTTTATATCTCTAAAATATTTATATACCTTTAACCTCAAGAAATAAACTATAGAGTGCATCGCATGCTGCATCCACATGTTTATCCTCAATAATAAGTGGAGGGGTTATTCTTATCACCCTGTTACTTAAAACTTTAGTCATCATTAAACCTTTGTCAAGAGATCGGCTAACAATTTTATCGGCAAAAGGCTCCTTAAGCTCTATTCCTATCAATAAGCCCTCTCCACGAATCTCTGAAATTATCTCCGGAAATTTCTTAGCTAAAGGCAACAGTTTTTCTTTTAGATATCCACCAACTCTTTTAACATGATCAAAAAAGCCTTCTTTCAGCATTATATCGAGCACTGCATTACCAACAGTCATGGCAAGTGGATTACCGCCATAGGTTGATCCGTGAGTTCCTGGAGTAATTGCTTCTGCTATATAATCTTTTACTAAACATGCAGCTAGAGGAAATCCGTTACCCATAGCCTTCGCACAAGTTAACATGTCAGGTTCGATCCCTATATTTTGATAATAAAATAAAGAGCCAATACGCCCATACCCGCATTGCACTTCATCAAAGCATAAAATCATTTCTTGAGCTTTTGTTATTTCTCTTATCTTCTGGAGATATTTCACATCTAGTGTATACACTCCACCTTCACTTTGTATGGGCTCTAAAAACACAGCAGCTACTTCATCGCTAATTTTTTCTTTAAGTGCTTTAATGTTGTTTCTTGGTACTTTATCAAAACCGGGAAGGAGTGGAGCGAAACCTTCGCGTGATTTTTCATTTCCTCCAGCGGAAATCGCAGCAATACTGCGGCCATGAAACCCTCCTTCGATTGTAATGATGCGGTTACGCTTTTCCTGGCCTTTTGAATAAAAATAGCGACGAATAAATTTAATTGCAGCTTCTGTTGCTTCAAGTCCGCTTGAACAGAAAAAAACTTTGTCCGCAAAAGTAAGTGTTGTTAAGCGCTCAGCAAGCCTTTCTTGCTCGGGGATAGTGAAAACATTAGAGCAATGCCATAACGAATCCAATTGTTCTTTCAGTTTATTGACAACATATGGATGACAATGTCCTAAGGAAGTTGTAGAAATACCCGCAGTAAAATCTAGATATTTTTTACCATCTTTATCAAAAAGATATGCCCCTTTCCCTCTGACTATAGGGGTTTCAAATCTATTATATGCATTGACAATGTAATTCATTTTAAGTGCTATAACATTATCTACATTATACCACGAACATTGTCCATCAGCCAAGTAACTCATAGAAACTGATTAAACTAAGAAACTCCTTGACAACCCCCACCAATCTTATTATCATGCTACTAAGGGTATTTT
>NZ_JAAXCS010000069.1:0-7119 GCF_013309895.1 Wolbachia endosymbiont of Atemnus politus
CGCTAGTTAACTATGAAACTTGAAAATAAATTTTATTTACTTTTACAATATCTTGAGATCTAATGTCATTTTATCAGTCAAAAATATCAATAGGGATTATAATTTAGGCTAATATGTTTTTTACCCTTTTTCTCAAAATATTGCCTATTTATATTACAATATTTATTGCTTATTTAGCAGGAAAATGTCTTACGATTGACATAAATACTATATCTCAAATGCTCTTTTATATAGCTAATCCAATAGTGATTCTGTATGGAGTATCTCATACAGAGGTTAATTTAAAAGTAATTTCTTTGCCGATTTTGATATGGTTTATAGGCAGCGTTATGTCCTTATTAGTGTATTATATTTCTTCTTTTTTATTTAAGGACAACACGAAAAATATATTGGCAGTACAAGCATGGGCTATTTTGGCTTGCCGATTGCCATGACCTTATTTGATGAAGATTCAGTATCTGTATATGTTGTCTGTTATAAGGAATGGCGCTGTTGGAAAATAGCTTAGGGTTTTATATAGCTGCAAATGTCATCTATACTGCAAAAGAATGCATGTTGAGGTTACTGAGACTTCCCTCATCTTTGCGATGATTCTAGGCTTTTTTTTTGAGTATATGCGGTATACAAATACCAACTTTTTGACAGATGTTATGATAAATATTAGAAGTGCATTTATTACATTAGGAATGGTGCTACTTGGAGTGAGCATTGCGCAAATTACAAATTTTAAAATAGATTGGAAGCCCACTTTAACCACTATTACAGCAAAGTACGTATTTTGGCCATTATTTGTTTTGGGAATTGTCCTGATAGACAAACATATCACAGGTATATACGATGAGAGTATATATAAAGCGCTTATGTTGCTAGCTATTATTCAAGTTTCTGTATCCAGTGTAATACTTGCTAATATTTTAAATTATGAACCAGATAGAGCTACTTTGCTACTTTTCATAAGTACTGCAGCTGGGCTCTTTTAAGTTCCGCTAATAATATCATTATTTTATGCCAAACTTGTTCCTCTTTGATTAGAAATTTAGGCAATATAACATCGAACATACTTATTAAAAGGTCCCATACTGAAAATTAGCTATTCAGTTTGTATAATGCACCTACCGTCTTTAGCATCAAGATAAAAATTGTTGTTTTTATCATGGCATTTAAACAAACGAAGATTTTTCTCATCACAGCAACTAATGCAACCTTAGCGACTTTAACAAGGTCAACTAAACGCTGGTTTCATTTTCCTGTTATGGCGAATAGCAACCACGGCAGACATGTATAATGCTTTTCGAGCATAAAATCTGCCACCTATGATTTGGGCTTTACTCACTTTCCTTCCGCTTTCATTAGTTTTTGGTGCAACTCCAATTAGACAGTCTATTTCCTTATTATCTAGCCTGCCAAGCTCAAGTACCTCTATGAGTAGGATACTTGCGATTTTTCGTCCAACACCTTTATAGCTATAGTATTATCTAAAATAAATGATAAAAAATCTCTAAAATGGTATTACCAACCAAAAGTTGTAAGTCTGTATATTGGTGCATGAGAGGTCTGAAGCGACTTTTGATGGTGTGCCAACAGTGTTCTATAGGATTCAAATCTGGTGAATATGTTTGAAGAAACAGCAGATGGCAGCCAAGAGACTCTATTAATGACTTTGTTTTAGGAGTTTTATGAAATGTAGCATTATCCATAATTATTGTAGTACCACGTGGCAATTTAGGTAATAACATCTTCTCCAACCATGTATTGAATACTTCTTTGTCACACCCACCTTTGAAAGTCATTGGTGCAATTTTCCAATCCATCCGCCTATTATACTCACTCTGTCCCGCTTTTTTCCTGGGATATCAGCATATATTTTTTCTCCTCTTGGAGCTCGTCCTATTCTCGGTATAATCTATTGTCAACTCCTTTTTCATCTATTTATAAAATGCTAGAGTGATCTATTTTTGAGATTTTATCGATGAATTGCTGCCTATCTTCTTGATTGCGCTCTTGATACAACGTGACTTTTTTAAAGGTTATTTTTAGCTGTTTTAACTTATACCAAATTGAATTTATTCCGAATCCTAGATTTTGTTTCATTTCTGCTAGCGTGTAATCCGGGTGTTTTTTGACATATTCTTTAAGTACTTCTGGGTCTATTTTGCGAATAAAACCTCCATTCTTTCCTGCCTTTAGGTTTTCACCGTTTGCCTTCTTTCTCAGCCATCTGTACAAGGTGGCAATTCCTATTTCTAGAAGCTCTGCTACCTCAAATTTTTACTTCTCTTTTTCCACCAAAGATATAGCTTTCTCTCTTAAATCTACACTGTATGCTACTATTTACCTCATATTTCCTTAATCCCATATTATACCTTTATCATTTGCTTTAGGAAGTACTTAGTTAGTAGGTTGCTTTTTTCCTTCAAATCAGGGTCAGAATTTATTATATCCTTTCTAATTTGTTCTAATTGTTTTTTGGCAAATTCTATCTGTTTTTCTATATATTCCCTGGCTTTTCCTGTAACCTTATGCAGACGACACATATTTTCATGAACGTCGTTGTTTAGGTTGCACTCAACTGCCCTTAATTTTTTTAGTTCTTCTTGCTTTTGTGAAACTATGCATTCTACTACCTTATCATTTTTCGTGATAAATTCGGCATACTTTTCTAGAAATTTTGCATCTAATTTGTCTGTTTTTGCAAACAGGCTTTTGCGAACGCATATGCCCGATTTGGGTGAGCTCTATGAACAGCTATACTATGTTCTCGCAACAATTTTATGACAAGTTTTTCGTAACCGCCTGTTTTACACATAACTTAACAAATATATTGTTAGTCATTCTTGATTTTATAAACTCAGATATAGCTCTTTCTGCATTCTCTATACTCTGATGTTTATTGTCGATTGAGATATCAAGTGTTTTTTTTTTTTTTTGAAACATCAATACCCATAAAAACTATTCTAGCCATTTTTATACCTACAAATATAATCAAACAATAACGTAAATGCTGTACAGATTCGATCTTTTAGATCTCTCTACCGTTCGTACTACATTTCTTTTAAGCCAGGAGTGTACTAAGGTGCCTAAGATTTAACCCAATTAACAGCTTGCTCATTATAGCCTCGCGGCTTTGATTTAATATACAACCCTGTACGTAATATGTAGAGAACTGCATTCAATATTTCTTTTTTGCTATACTTTTTCCTCCTTTCTTGTATTGAAATATTTTTCTATTTCACCTTTCACTGAAAGTGAACAACCTCTAAAACAGCTCCACGACACTCAGAAACATTAAAACATGTTTTTAAACTTTTGCCAAAACCCTGGTTTATTATCATTAACCTTTGTAAATGCTATATTTAAACTGAATTTCGGATCGTTTGGCACATCATATCTAATGTTAAGAATTGAAACTTTGTTGTTATTATAAGCACAAATATCGTCATACGATAGCTTTGTCGTGTAGCACTTTATACGCTTTTGCTTGTCATACACTATAGAACCTGATTCCCCTTCTAGTTCTACAAATTTAGCTTTTTTCTGACATTCTTTTATTTTTATCAAATCCTTATCCAGTAATATTGAAACAGGCAGCGTATTCCCAGCATATTCTTTAGCTAAATTTTCACTTTGAGGATACATCTTTATCTCCCTGCCATAATGCGAATCCATAAAATTGTCAGTATAGAACTTAGCATGTACACACTCATTAGTGGCATAAGGCACACCGCCATAATTGCATTGAACTTTATAGTCCCCTACTCCGTTATTATGAAAAAATCATGAATAGTAGTATAACTACCAGCAGCATCATTTATGTAATTCATTACCGAACCCTTAAAACTTTTAACTTATCGTACCATATGTAATTACATCAATCAACTAGAAAACTTTTTTGATAGCAAGTCTAGGAAGCATATTGATAAGATTGTGACATCCGTATCTTCCAGTTTTTTGTATACTGCTGCAGGGTAATTTTCAATAATTAATAAGTTCTCAGCATTCCCTTTAACAGCTGTCTTACTAAGGTTAAACGATCCTGTGATCATCTCTTGATTATCGACAATTATCACCTTATTATGGGCATTTTTTGGCTTGTCATCAATCCATACTCCTTCCACTTCTTCGTAACTTTTTTTACTATTTCTTCGCTCATTTCAATTTTTCTTCCCCACTCTCGTTTGGTTTCAGGCGGAATTTCATTTGTCGCATCAAATCCCATTTTACCACCAAGGCCACTTTCAAGAGAGGCAAAATCTAAATAATCAATTGGTGCATTCTTTATTGTGATTGTATCACGCACAGGGTCCATTTTGGTCAATATCGCCCACATCACTTCCTTCCAATCACGTATATTTATGTCATCATCAACGACTATAATAAATTTCGTGTATAAAAATTGTTTTAGAAAAGAGAGTATGCCCATAACAACACTTTTTACATGTCCTGGATAAGATTTTTTTTATCGATACCACCGCTATTCTATATGAACAACCTTCTGGTGGCAGATAAAAATCCACTATCTCTGGAAAGAGATTGATAATTATGGGCACAAAAATTTCGTTGAGTGCTTCGCCAAGAATTGATGGTTCATCAGGTGGCTTGCCAGTGAAAGTGCTGAGATAAATCGGGTTTTTACGCATTGTAATTGCAGTGATGTTAAACTCCGGAAATTGCTCAACAGAATTATAGTAACCAGTGTGGTCTCCATATGGTCCCTCATTTCTATACTTATCTAAACTCACGTAGCCTTCCAAAACGATTTCTGCGTGAGCCGGCACTTGAAGTGGTATAGTTTTACAGTTTACAAGTTCAAGCGGCTTCCTTCGCAGCAGTCCAGCAAATTGGTATTCTGACAATGTTTCTGGTACTGGGGTCACCGCGGCAATAAGCGTTGCAGGATCACTACCGATCACAGCAGCAGCAGGAAATTTCATATCCTACCTCTTCTCCTTCCAACGTTTATGGTGACCTGCTCCTCCACGATGTGCAAGCCAGCGCATTAGAGTCGTTTTTTATTCACAGCTTGCATACGATATATTCCAAGATTGAAATTATCTTGTTTATCTTCTGTTGGGCCTTTTGTCACCACAATCGGCCAAGTAATTAGCGGTGCAGGCTCATTTGGCCATTCTTGACATGGAGCTTTGCTCACAATTTTACTTCGCATTGATAGCACAACTTTTAGCAGAGGAAAAATCTTCATAGCATCTTTGAAGTTTTTTGGTGGCTCGGGAGATTGCAAAAATGCTAGAAGTTTACTTAGATCTCTCAGTTCACCAGGCAGTCCTAAAGCTATCCTATCAATCGTACCAAATAAATTCACCAAAACTGGAATCGCACTCTTACCGTTTTCTGTGACAACATTTTCAAAGATGATCGCCGGTCCTTTGTTTAACAAAACTCTGCGGTAAATTTCTGTCATCTCAAGAACTGTTGAAACGTCCTCCTTAACTCTAATCAGGTCTTTCTTTTCAACTAAGATTTTAATGAAGTCGCGTAGGTTGTTGTACATAACTTAAAACAAGTCTTCCAGTGTGATTATATGATGTATCGTATCTTTCAGATATTGGTTATCAGAAGCTCCATTTGCTGCAATTAATACCCAGAATATCTGCTTCTTTGATTTCGTTTTTTCTCTATAAACTGTTTCCCTTCTCTTTAATTGTTCAATAAATTCCTTCGTTACTGCATAAGGTTTATCGCTATAGTTTATCTCACAGAGCATTACACAGCCATCTTCTCGATCAAAAACTAAGTCAAACTGAGCCCCACTTTCTTTAATGTTTTTCTCTGGGTGATGTTGCCAATCTCCACATATAACTCCTATATGTTCTATATCTAGTTTTCCTCTTATTTTATTGGCATGTTTAAAACATACCGCTTCAAATGTTTGCCCTGTCCATGTTTGCCAAGCTGGTTTCTTTATTGCTAACTCCCAATAGTAGGCATCACTTATTATTGCCCTTTTTGTTACTTCTTTAAACGGCTCAATCCATATTCATGGCATATTTTGAGAGGAAATAGTATATTAAGAGATATATTAGAGGGCAAAATATGCGGAAAGAGAGGCAGGGGAAGACCAAGAATGATGTGGCTTGATGATTTAAAGAAGTCTGATACATACCAAGTTCTTAAACAGAAAGCACAAAACAGAACGGGATGGAGAGCTTCATTTGTGTAGCCAAGGACCTGCATTGCAGAGAACTAAAGAAGAAGAAGAAGAAGATACTCCTCTTTTTGCTTTACTCAGTGGTAAAAAAACACCAATAAATCCTGCTTCTTCAAAACTCCTCAATTTAGTAGTTAAGCGACCGCCCTCAGCGATCTTAGTCGTTTTTATAAGTTCCTTCCTGCTTATCCCTTTTAGCTTTTTTACAATTGCACGAATGATATTTAGATATGTCTCTGGCTCTTCATACAAAGAGTGGAACAGCAAATCAAATTCATCAAATAACAAACCTCCCTTCTGAAAACAGATCACATTAATGTTTTGTGCTGCTGGAAATCCTTTACTTACTTCTTTAAGGTAATGTGGTATTCCTCCCATAGCCATATAGATCTGTAATATCTGCTGGTGATTAAGGGTGACTCCTAAACATCTTAGATACTCTTTAGTTTCACATAAGTTAAAAGGCTGCAAAGGTTCTCTTGCAATAATACGATTATGTAATCCTCCTTTATTATAGATTAAATTTTCTAACATCCAGGAAGCTGCTGAACCGCAAACAATCAAGATAAGCTTCTTCCGGTATGTCCAATGTATATTCCAAAAATATTCTAATGCTTTTAGAAAACCAGATTTTTTGTAGCTAGCCATGGTAGTTCATCAAAAAATAAAACAACTTGTTCATTCTCATGTGTGTTATCAACGGCAAGTGTTAATTGTTGTAATGCATCCATCCAATTTTTAGGCAAAGCCATTTTTGCACCTTTGTAAAAAGTATTTGATAACGACTGTGTAAAAATTGCAAGTTGTTCCTGCAGGGCACCATTATTAAGACCAGTCTGTTCAAATAAAATATCAGCATGTTTACTGAAAAATTGTTTTATTAGGTACGTCTTACCCACACGACGTCGACCGTAAACAGCAATAAATTCATCAGATTGGGAAAGAAGCTTACT
>NZ_JAAXCS010000007.1:0-24089 GCF_013309895.1 Wolbachia endosymbiont of Atemnus politus
TAAGTTTTTTTGTCGTTTAATCTGTACAGAGAAGATAAATAATTAGCTTCAGCTTTATTATAAAAGGGTTGGCAGGGGTTGTCAAGGAGTTTCTTCGTTTCATCCACGTGCTGCCAATGAGAAGTCTAATGTCAGAATAATAAACTATTGATATTCTTTTCTCTTTTTATCTCCAGCCTATAGTTAGTGCTAAGAGCGTTTTAATTTTACTAATTAAAATTTTTTCAGTATCTTTCATTTTTCTATTGATACAACTGCCAAGCGGATACAGACCAATGAGGGCTATTTTGAAAACATACCAATGATTTTATCCATTATTCCACCCACATTTGCCTCAGATTGGGTATATTCTATTTTACCACCGTTTGAAATTAGTTTAGCACCTGATCCGGGTGATATATTAACAAATTTGCTGCCAACAACTCCACTGCTAGTTATTAGGGCTGAGCTATCAATTGGCAATTTTATGTCTTTACTTATGCACATGTCAATTCGTGCTACGTAGGTAGCTTTATCAAGTGATACATTAGTTATGGTCCCGATATCTACACCAGAAATCTTAACGCTATCGCCAACTCCTATACCACTAGCATTAGTAAAAAGGCCATATATTTTATAGCAATCCTTATAGCTTTTTTTTATCTCAGATAGCTTATCAATAGCGAAACAGACCAGAAAAATAGTAAAAGCCAGCACAAACAATCCAGCAGTTATTTCAAGTATATTTGATCTTCGCATCTTTAGTTATTGTTAGGATTCCAGCTTTCATAGTAATTTTTCACTTTTTGGTTTGGGTAATATGCATCTTTTGTGTCCGTTAAATTGGGAGTATGTTTTACTTTTCTTTTCTTATTATTAACTGGTACTGTATTATCAGTATAATGAAGCCATATATGCCACTCCGGAGGTACTGTTGTAGGTTCAGAAACATTGCTATACACAACCCACCTTTTTCCTTTACTTGATTCATAGTAAGAGTTTCCATTTTCATCTCTCCCTATAAATCTACCTTCTCTTCGTAGTAAACATTTTATTGCATTACAAATTTTAGATAACATAAGGGTATTAAAACAAAAAGTATTATATATACTAATGCTTTAACAAACAATAATTTAATGCAATTACCAATTTTACAAGTTATTATACCTATAATTGCATCGATGTTTTGCTTTCTTACTAGGAAACATAAGGTGTCCTGGTTTATTTCTTTTGCCACAACGGCAGCTACTTTTTTTGTTTCATCGATACTACTCATAAAAACATATAATGGTGAAATTATAACTTATTACCTTGGAGATTGGGCTCCTCCGTATGGCATAGAGTTAAGAATCGACGTGTTGAACTCCTTGATTCTAACTTTGGTGAATTTTATAGCATTGATTAGCGTACTTTATAGCTTTTATATCAATGAAAAAGAGATTAGTAAAAACAAAATCACTGGTTTTTACTCTCTGTTTCTATTGTGCTTAAGCGGACTGCTCGGGATTTTAGTAACAAACGACATATTTAACCTTTATGTTTTTTTGGAAATTTCGTCTCTTTCTTCTTACGTGCTAGTTTCAATGGGAAGGGATAAAAAAGCTTTGGTTGCAGCATTTGAATATCTAATTAGCGGTACTGTAGGAGCGACGTTTTACTTGTTTGGTATCGGGCTTTTGTACTCTATGACAGGCACGTTGAATATGTCTGACATGGCAGAAAGAATAGCGCCACTATACGATAATAACATCATAAAACTTGGCACGTTGTTCATTTTTGTTGGTCTATCAATCAAGATGGCACTATTTCCATTGAGTAGATGGCTAGTTAATGCATATAGTGAGGCGCCAAGTTTCATTAGTATATTCTTTTCCGGCACAGTAACCAAAGTGATGATATATGTTTTTATCAGGATCTTTTATACTGTTTTTCATCAAAACTTTTTTTTATTTAAGCCGCCATTAAACAATGTAATAGTGGCCCTTACGCTTTGTGCTATTGTATTTGGGTCAATATTTGCAATGACCGCAAAAGACATGAAAAGACTGTTTGCTCACTCTAGTGTCAGCCAAATTGGCTATATAATTTTGATGCTGAGTTTAAACTCAAAAGCAGGTCTGTTTGCAGCAGTTCTTCACATAGTAAATCACAGCATGATAAAAATGTCTTTATTCATGGCTGCAGGATGTATTTCTTATAAATTTGATTCAGCAAAAGTAGAGAATTTGTCAGGGCTCAGGAAATCAATGCCTTATATAACACTTGCGTTTACTCTACTTAGCTTAGCATTGATCGGTGTGCCTTTAACAAATGGTTTTGTAAGCAAATGGTATATGATGGGAGCAATTATCGAGTCTCATGCATGGATTTCTCTTGTAGTTTTTGTTGCTGGCTCTTTCCTTGCATTGGTATATATGTGGAAAATGGTAGAGAAAATGTATTTTGGAAATGATGCAGTATCATGTGCTAGAATGATACCTAGTCAGGCTAATGAGGTGCCGTTACTTATGCTCTTTTGCCTATTGTTAATGGCAATTTTAACGGTAGTAACTGGAATATATAGTAATCCAGTTCGGTTAGTAATTGATAAATTTGCTTTTTGATTTTCATCCTTTCTCATGCACTTCGAAAGTTTTTTTTCTGTAGATAAGCTAAAGAAGATTCATTGGTTATTAGTCGTTAACGTAATAGCTCTGTTTTGCGTTGGCATTGTTGTTCAATATTCTTCTGCTGGAGGAAAATGGATGCCATTTGCAATTCATCAGCTAGCTGTATTCTCTTTCTTTTTTCTATTGGCTGTAGCCATGTCATTTATAGAGATAGATTTTTATTTGGAGCACGCCTATTTTTTTTACATAGCAGCGGTAATTTCGCTGTTAGTAGTGAACTTTTTTGGCTTGCACATAATGGGTGCAACAAGATGGATAAGAATTGGGTCAATTAGTTTGCAGCCATCAGAATTTGCAAAAGTAGGCTTAATACTTGCACTTGCTTGCTATTTTAATAAACAAAGTGTGTATAAAATGATGGAATTTCAAAAACTATTTAAGGGGTTTGTAATTATTTTCTTACCTGTATTCTTGGTATTAAAGCAACCTAATTTAGGCACAGCTGTGATAATGTTATTTATAGGGGCATCAATTATATTTGCATCGATAATAAAAAGGTCTCATTTAATAGTTTTTGGGACACTTGGCGTTCTTGCGATACCAGCCATTTGGTCTTTTTTGCGCCCCTATCACAAGCAAAGGATACTGTCGTTTTTGGATTCATCAGTGGATCCACTTGGAATAGGTTATAATGCGCAGCAATCTCAAATAGCTATTGGTTCAGGAGGTTTACTTGGTAAGGGCTTTGTTAACGGAAGTCAAACTCAACTGGGATTTTTGCCGGAAAAGCGTACAGATTTTGCTTTTGCGGTGCTTGGCGAAGAATGGGGGTTTTTAGGTAGCATGGCCTTAATTCTCCTTTATACTACGTTGCTTGCTATAATATTCTCTATTGCTTATAGATCAAAAAATTATTTTTCTAAGTTGGTATCTATCGGCATTTTTGCCTTTTTTGGAGCTCATTTCTTCATAAACATTGGCATGACAATAGGCCTTTTACCCGTAATAGGGGATCCATTACCATTTCTTTCCTATGGTGGAAGCACAACTGCTGCAAGCTTAATATGTATAGGGTTGCTGCTCAGTTGTGTAACGTCCGAAGAAGACTTAAGGCTAAGCTCTCGATTTTATCCGCAAGAAGGCCTGTAGTTTGAGATATCTCACTTTCTTGCATTGACAGCACATTCGGCAAAACAAAGAAACCCCTTGACAACCCCCACCAATCTCATTATCATGCTATTAAGGGTATTTCTGACTCAAAACTTGTTTTTGACCTGCGCAGGATCAACGACAAAAATTTAGTAAAAAACTTAAGGTATTTATTGGCGGATTATATAAATTATCGGGGCTACATGTCTTTTAAATTTTTTCACATGCAGCCAAAATCGCGCTTAAACTAAGCGTCAGCACATTATTACAGCGCCAAGTTACAGTATTATAGGGTCAAAACTCGCTACTCGGGGATTTTTTTGCCTTTTTTCAACTTGGTTAAAAAATTAACCATTACTATTTTTTGAATGAGAGGTCGATGAAAACTTTGCACAATTACTGAGATATTCCCTGCTCCCTGGTTTAGTTACAGGCAGTTGTTTCAATTCTTCAGGAAGCTCTGCTTCGCTATAGTTTTTAATGCTGAGCTCAAGTAAAGATATAACAGGAAAAGGCAATTTCGTTTCACTATTTCTCTTGATTAGACAAGCTTCAGCAACGACTTCTCCCCCCTTCCCTTCCGCACATTTCACTGCTTCAAGTGAAGATTTACCTGTGGTTATCACATCTTCAACTAGCAATATTTTCTCACCTTGTTTAATTTCAAATCCACGGCGTAATTCAAACTTACCGCTCACACGCTCGCAAAACATTGTCTTGATCCCAAGCTGCCTACCAATCTCATAGCCCACGATTATCCCTCCAATTGCAGGAGATAATATTAAATCTATAGAACTATTGAGTTCTTTTTTTATTTTGTGTGTGAGTAATACGCAAATTTTCACTGCTCTGTTTGAATTTTCAAAAATTTTAGCACACTGTATATATGTGCCACTATGCAATCCAGAGGATAAAACAAAATGCCCATGCAGAATTGCTCCGGCTTCTTCAAACTCCTTTATTATTGGACTATCTTTATCTAATGTCATTTCTTAAGTTTCACCATTACATTCTTTATTAATTATCCGAGTTATACAAATGTCAGACCACACATTTATTGCAGTTTCAAACATATCAATGATTGTGTAAATAGGCAAAATTAGTCCCATAATGTACAGAGGAACGTTCATTGATACAAGATAGCTAGTTGCCATAAAATAGCATCCCATCGGCACTCCAGCGTTGCCAATTGCTGCACTAGTTGCTAGGAAAACCCATATAAACATTTCACTTAAAGAAAATGTGCATCCATTCATCTCTGCAACAAACATTACTGTGATTAAAATAAACGCAGCGCACGCATTCATGTTGATTGTTGTGCATATTGGTAAGATAAAAGACGACAATTTCTTTGGCACCTTTAGCTTACTTTGCACGCAGTCTATGGTTGTTGGCAATGTTGCACTGGATGATTTAGAAAAAAACGCAAGCGCGAGTGCCGGCATTACTCCTTTTAGCGTTTGAATTGGTGATATGCCCTTATACCACATAAGTAGCGGTAAAATCAGAAACGCTTGCACGAAATTTGCAGACATTATGCAAGCAAAATACCACAAGAGGCTGTAAAACTCGCTGCCACCTTTTAATTCGTGCAAAAAACATGTAACGAAAGACCATACAGCAAGTGGAATAAGCTTTAGTATCCCTTGAGCAATTTTAAGTAGCGTATCAAAAAGTGCAGAGAATACTTGGTGTAATATGTCCTGTTTTTCTTTTGACAGTGAAATAATGGCCCCACCCATCAAAAAAGCAACTAATATGCTGCCAATAACGTTATTCTCAAGAAAAACTTGCACAAAATTTGAAGGGATGAGTGATCTTAAGTATGAAAAGTAACTGTAATTGCTGTTACTCAGATTGTCTATCGTGTTACATATAAAGTTTTTTCTTACTGGATCTATTAATAAATAGAAGGATAATGCAACAAATGCAGCTATAATGGTTGTAAGCAGCGTATAAAATAGTGTTTTCTTAACTAAGGTTTTGATTTCTATTGAGTCTTTAAGCCCGGAAATTGTGGACACTATGGATAGAAAAACTAAAGGTAAACTGATCAACTTTAGCAAACTAATAAATATGTCACTAAATAGCTTTGCTACTTCAAATATGACTTCATTGTTTAAGTAGTAAGCAACTATTGCAAACAGTATAGAAAAGAGTATTGCAAACTTGTGCATCGGAAATAAAACTTAAAAGTGACATTATACAACAATTTCGCTGTTTTGGAATTAGATTAAATCACTTGACAAACCCTGCCAACCTCATTATCATACTACCAAGGGTATTTCTGACTCAAAACTTGTTTTTGACCTGCAGGTTCAACGACAAAAATTTAGTAAAAAACTTAAGGTATTTATTGGCGGATTATATAAATTATTGGGGCTACATGTCTTTTAAATTTTTTCACATGCAGCCAAAATCGCGCTTAAACTAAGCGTCAGCACATTATTACAGCGCCAAGTTACAGTATTATAGGGTCAAAACTCGCATCACGGGGGTTTTTTTGCCTTTTTTTTCGTTTGGTAAATTTCTTAATGTTTGTGGCTACCGTCATTCCGCTACGTGTTAGCGGATGGAGATACCACGGCGGTATGACGATAGATCCCAGTGTCAAGCACTGGGATGACACCCATAACCTTGTCATTCCAGCGCGTGACGCTGAGTTTTTATATTTATATAGTTTATAAAGTTAAGGCCAGTGTCAAGCACTGGGATGACACTATGGAGGCACTGGGATGACAAGAAAAATGCACTGGGATGACAAAAAAGGGGCTACTTAAGGACTACAAAGTTGTTTAATTTAATTGATGTAGAAGTACCTAAAAATATATGTAAAGGTTGCAGGAGCAAATATGATTTTGAAAAAGATAAGAAGCGATGCAAAAAATTACTTGACAGACTTCTGTGGTATCATTATTATAGTAGTAAGGGTGTTTTTGAGCTCAATCTTAATCTTTAAGCCTATAGGCTTCTCAATTAGTTAAATTATAATAGTTATAATTTAACTCCACTAGAACATACAAATAGCCAGCACTTTATGACCCAGCAGACTGAGTATGAAAACAGCCACCATAGACTCTAGTTTGCAAGAAAAGGGACTTATTGAATTACAATTAATCTACAAACTCAAATCACTTTAAATCTTTAGTTTAAAGAGGTATCATTATGTCAAATAACTTCAATTTCAAAGAATTTTTTCACTGTTATGAAAAAAACAGTACATCAGATGATATACAACGGTATTGTATACTGTGGAAATCAGTAATAGCACAGGCAGTAATTGATGTAACAAGCAACTGTAAAAAAACAGAAAGCTTGGTAGAAAAACGCAAAGCTATTTCTTGGTTATCAGACTTCAGTCGAGATTTCGTATACACGTGTATATTGGCTGATTGTGACCCGGCATATGTAAAAAACAAAATACAGCCAATTTTAGAAAACCTTACCAAAAAATCAGATAAAACCTTTATGCATACTTAATGAGATTTGTTCCTTTCGCTGAAAAATCATCTTATCTATTTATCTATAGCGTCTTCTATATCTTTAACTAACAGCTAATTTATTATGTCTACCTTCTGTTTTGCATCTTGATCATAATGTTCATCTCTGTGACCATAACCACTATAGCCATTCCTATAACTGCTACCATTTGATTTGATTTACTCTATTGCCCTTTCTGCCTATCCTCAGTATCTGTGTTATCTTTTCCTTTAAAGAAAACTTACAGCCCGTGCTAAGAGATAATTTATAGAGAAAATGCGGAGTAAGAAACGCTACTAATATTATAAAAGAAACTCTATAACCCAGGTCACTTCTGTTATCATAATACCACTTGCAATATTGAAACAAATGATCAAATGCACTTTTGAAAGAGCCACATTCCACAGCATACCAAAAGCCATTGCTGATAAACATGAGCATAATGCTGGATGTATAAAGGTACATCATGAGGAGAAACAGCTTTATAACTATATATTTCAAGCTGCCTAATATATAATTCAGTAACCTCAATTTATAGAAAAGTGATATAATTTCACACTCACTTCAATATGGCTGGGGTGGAAGGATTCGAGCCTTCGCGTGGTGGTATCAAAAACCGCTGCCTTACCACTTGGCTACCCCAATACTACTTACATCAATAACACCACTAACCCAATTAGTAAAAGATTTATTTGCTTTTATGGGTACTATTACAATAGCTGGCTGATCATAAGAATGCATTGCTTCGATTTCTTCTACAACTCTATCGACTTGATCGCTTCTGCTCTTCATAATTGCTACTACTTCACAACTACTATTAATTTCACGTTTCCATAAATACAGAGACTTCACTTCAGGAAATATATTTACACACACAATTAACTAATCGTTTAACAATTCTTCAGAAACAGCTTTAGCCTCTTCAAAATTTGAAAAAGTTGTATAAACTAAAACAAAACTATTCATTAGAATCTACATAAACGCAATGCTACTATACTCTACCGAGACTTATTCATCAAGAGAAAATAAAAGGACGTTACTCATTGAGTAACGTCCTTGTGGAGAGGGTAGGTAGTTTTATTTAATTACCAACCCCTTGTGTAGGTGCAGACTGCGGTAGAATGTTAACCTCAGACTGATACGTAGTAGGCTTTTCTGGACTTTGTTCTTTTGTTGGCGTAGAAGAACCAGAAGAACCTATTGCACTATCATCACTATTTAAAGAGTTCAGAGAATTACTTCTAGGTTGCTTTGACAAATAAATAGGATTCTCAACAAAATCCAAGTCTCCATCTTCCATTCCCGTAGTTTTTCCTGACTTTTTGCCACCTTTGGAAAGTGATGAAACCCTATCCAAAAGTGAAGAAGGTGCTTTTACTTCTTTATGCTCCGCAGGATTTAACAATTCCGCTTCGCTGCTAACAGTACTGTCAGTCTTTACAGAATTTAGTGAATTGCTTCTTGACAAGCTGTTAGATTGTTCAGAGCCTTTTCTTCCCAGTAAAGAGAATGATAAAGATCTGCTAGGTTTAGCACTACCTTCTTCAAACATGTTACTACGCATTTTAAGTGATCCTTTGAGAATATGATCTTCTTTGCATTTCGCAATAACTTCCTTAATTTCATCGTGATGTTCAGAGAAAACACTATCGATGAAATAACTACCTTTAGGTAATGACCTTTGTGTTAACAAGCTATGCAAGCTTTTTTCATTTAAATTATTAATGAATTCTTTCTGTACTTGCCATTCAGAAGTATACTCTTCCCATCCTGATTTTGCCTTCTCTGCCATTTTTAAATCAATTTCTGACGATATTCCAGAAAGTATATTTTTCACTAACCCAGAATTATTTCCTTTATCAGCAAAAATTGCTTTCATATCATTTCTTATTTCGTCAGATTTCTTAATTACATCTGGAGTAAACCTTTTTACCTTATCTAAATAGTCCGTCTCACCAGATGCCTTATGGAACTTATTTGCCACTCCTTCGCCTACAAAACTAGCGCCTTTTTTCAGTGAATCTACTGAATGTTCATAACCTTCTTTCACCTTATCTTTAACATGTACAGCACCATCTCTAACTTTTCCGGCAGTATATTTCGCCCCATCAACTGTTTTTTCTGCTGACCACTTGAGCCCTTTATATCCAGATTGAACTGCTTTTACAGCGACTTTTACAGCGAAATATAAAGCAAGACCAACTATAGCACCCGGTATAGCAAGTGTTGCACCAACTGCCAAAAGTGGTAGTACTGCCGTAAATAATCCACTTGCTGCACTTACTACAAGAATCTTATCTCCTTGTTTCATCTTAGAGAATTCTGTATCCCCTTTTAACAGGTCAGTAATTCTTTCTTTTAGCTTCTTGGGATCATTAGCAATATCTGAATTTGGTAGATTTTGCATCGTTTTATTCAAATCAAAACTATCTTCTGGTTGGTTTTGTTGAGTTCCAACAGAATTTGAATTTTTTTCATTATGTGACATTTTAAACCTCACTATTAATTAAATATATTATATTGTACATCTCCATTTCTTAAGTTAGTGTTAACTTGACTGTCAGTATTCACTTACCTGCAAATAATTGTGCTTGACGTGTTTTTTGGAAGTGCGGAAAATGGAATTGAGAGCTCTTTGAGCTAGAGTATTTATGAGGTACAAAAAGAGGACATTCATCCTTTTAGTTATTACAATCCTAACAACAATAGTTTTGTCATTTTATTACTATACTGACCCTCGCGAAGACGTAGTACACCTAAAAAACGACAACAAGGAATTTAAAATAAGGCCAGAAAATTCCATAGAGTCAACCATATCACATAGAGAAAAGGAAGTGTACGATCATGCCCTCCGCTCTAACTAGTAAATAAATAGGTTTGCAATTTCCTACTAAAGAAGTAATATTGGCGTATTAATTATAGAATCAATCATTATGTTTGATGATAATAATCCTTGGGGAAAGAAACCGATAAGGGATAAAACTCCCAATAATGAAGACATTTTAGGTAAAGCTATATCCGAGGTAAGATACTTCTTAAATGGTTTAACGAGAAATAGTGGTAAGAAACCTTATTTCATCGTTTTCATTATTTTGTTCTTCTATGCTTGTACTGGCTTCTATATTGTTCATCCGAGTGAAGAAGGTATAGAACTTACCTTTGGCAAATATTCTAATACAGAAACACCTGGTTTGCGCTATCACTTCCCCTACCCTATTGGCAAAGTTTATAAAGTGAATGTTAAGGAAGTAAATCGCGAAGAAATTGGGGTGAGCAGTTCCTATGGACGAGATACAGATCGCGGTGAAGGTGTGATGCTAACTGGAGATGAAAATATAGTCAACGTTAACTTCGAGGTTCAGTGGCGCGTTAGAGATGCTAAGGACTATTTATTCAAAGTGCGGGATTACAAACCCGGTTTCAGTGTTAAAAATGCTGCTGAAAGTGCCATGAGAGAAATAATAGGTAAAAACACGATCTCTTTTGCACTTGGTCAAGGCAGACCAGAAATTTCTAGAGATACTAGAATTCTATTGCAGCAGATTCTTGATGGATACCAAATGGGCATAGAGATTTTATCTGTTCAAATGAAAAAAATTGATCCACCAGAAAAAGTAATCAGTTCGTTTAGAGATGTACAAAGTGCTCGTGCAGACAAAGAGCGTACTATAAACGAAGCATATGCTTATAATAACGATATTATACCTCGAGCAAAGGGTGAAGCGATAAAGATAAAATTAGATGCAGAGGCATATGAGAATGAAGTAATAAATGAAGCAAAAGGTAATGCAAATCGCTTTTTATCTCTTTATGAGGAATATAGACAGAATCCTTCTCTCGTTAAGAATCGTATTTATCTTGAAACTATGGAAAATATTCTTAATAAAGTAGATAAAGTTGTTGTCACTGATGATTTGAAAGGTATGTTTTCTTATTTACCTCTTACAAATTTTGGAAAATAGTCATGCATAGTAATACTAAAATTGCTTTTGTTTCTGTATTCGTCGTTCTGTTGATCGCTCTATCTAATTCAATGTTTGTGGTGCAAGAAACAAAGCAAGCAATAGTTATACAATTGGGTAAAGTCGTAAGAGATATTAGAAAAAGCGGTTTATATTTTAAGTTGCCATTTATAAATAACGTAGAATTTCTTGATAAGAGAGTTTTAGATTTAAGTCCTGATAAGATCCCAAGGGAAGTGATAACAGCGGATCAAAAACGTATTATAGTAGATGCGTATGCAAAATATAAAATAACAAATCCTGTTACTTTTTACCAGGCTGTGAGAAATGAATCAGGGCTGGTTAGAAGATTGTATCCGGTTATAGAAGCACACATAAGAGAAAATATAGGCAGATTTTCGTTGATTAGTTTGTTGAACGAAAAAAGATCAGAGGTTATGCAATTGATTCAGCGTGGAGTTTATTCTGAAGCTGAAAAATTTGGCATAGAAATAATAGACGTAAGAATTAAGAGAGCAGATTTACCAGAAGAAAATAGTTCTGCAATATTCCGTCGTATGCAAACTGAAAGGGAAAAAGAGGCGAAGGAAATCAGAGCAGAAGGAGAGCAAGCAGGGCAGGAAATTAGATCAAAAGCTGATAAACAAAAAAGAGAAATTATTGCCAGTGCAGTAAAAGAATCCTATGAAATAAGGGGCCGTGGTTATGCTGAAGCAACCAGAATTTATAATGAGGCGTTTAAGGTTGATAAAGAATTTTTTAACTTTTATCGCTCTATGAGCGCTTATAGTAAATCATTCACTGGAAGTAACACTAAATTTGTACTTTCACCAAATAATAATTTCTTAGATATTTTGAACAAGGGATGGAAATAGTTTATGAGAAGTAAAGTTTTATCTATATTTGTGTGTTTTTTGATTTCATTCTCCTCATATGCTAATATGTTTGACTGGGGTGCAAAAAAGACTGTAGATACTAACACCTCTGTATGCAGCTGTAACCAAGGACTTGCTGACCTGGTGGAAGAACTTATTCCTGCAGTTGTGAATATCTCAAGCGAACAAATCATTAAACAGGAAAATAACAGCAGAACTAAAATCCCTTTTACGCCAAGAAATGATTTTTTTGATGATTTTAGAGAGTTTTTTGAGCGTTTTGATCAATTTTTTATGGACAGGAGCCCAAGTATCAATAGAGAGGTAGTGTTGCTTGGGTCTGGATTTATTATAGATAGAAGTGGAACTATCGTAACTAATTATCACGTCATTAAAAACGCCAAAGATATCACAGTTACTATGAACGATAATACTTATTTCAAAGCAGAAGTTCTGGGCTATGATGCAAAAACTGATCTTGCTGTGCTTCAGATCAAAGCTGACAAAGACTTCTCTTTTGTAACGTTTGGCAATTCTGATAAAGCGAGAGTTGGTGATACGGTCATGGCAATAGGTAACCCATTCGGGTTGGGTGGCTCTGTAAGCACAGGAATTATATCTGCAAGGTCCAGAGACATTAGTATTGGTACCTTGCATGAATTTATTCAAACTGATGCTGCAATCAATAGAGGCAACTCCGGAGGACCATTATTTGATTTAAATGGAAAAGTTATAGGTATTAATACCGCTATCTATTCTCCATCCGAGTCTGGCGGTAACGTGGGTATAGGCTTTGCCATACCGTCTAATCTAGCTGTATCAATCATTGACACATTAAAGAGCGGTGAGAAGATAAAACACGGCTGGCTTGGTGTACAAGTTCAGCCCATAACAAGAGAATTTGCAGAGTCTTTGGGTTTAAAAGATACAAAAGGTGCATTAGTTGCAGACATAGTAAAGAACAGTCCAGCAGAAAAAGGCGGTATTAAAGTAGGTGATATATTACTAGAGTTTGATGGCAAAAAAGTTGAGAGAATGACACAACTGCCTCAAATGGTTTCAAGGACTGAGCCTGAGAGAAAAGTGCAAGTTAAGTTACTTAGGAAGGGCAAAGAAGTTAACGTCAAGGTTGTCGTTGAAGAATCAAGTGACAGCCAAGATAATAATCAAGAAGAAAGTAAATCAGCACCTAGTTATGTAACTGGTTTAACTGTTTCAAACCTGCCAAACGAATCAAAGGAAAGCAAAAATGATGTACCTACAAAAGGCGTAATAGTTACTAATGTAGATGTTCAAAGGAATCCTACGTTGCGTAACATTAAAAGAGGAGACATTATTATGCAAATGAATGGGAGTGATATAGAAAGCGTTGAAAGTTTCCAAAATCAAATAAATTTGGTAAAAGAGAAGGATGGCAAAAAAGCAATAATGTTGCTCATTTATCGAAATGGAAATCAGTTTTTTGCTTCAATAAAGTTAGAGAAGTGAAACATTGTAAATCATGCAGTTCCCCTTGAAGGGTGTAAAAAGCATATGAAGATGAGAAAGAAGCAGCTATTGATGATGCTACTGAAAAAGGCAAAAAAATTGGTAATAAGATAGCAGCAGCATAGTTTTAGAAGAGGTATGATGTTTAAATTCCCGAATACACGGTTAAGGCGTAAGCGCTCAAATGTATGGGTTCGCAATTTAACAAGTGAAAGCATTTTATCAGTAAATGATCTGATTTTTCCTCTGTTTGTTCACGACAGAGAAGAAACAACTGAATCAATCCCTGGCTTACCTGACATAAAATGTTACTCAATAGATGGATTGGTTTCCGTAGCTCAGGAAGCTAAGGATTTAGGAATTAATGCTGTAGCAATTTTTCCTGTGGTTGATAGTAAATTAAAATCTGAAAATGCTGAAGAAGCATATAACCCAGGCGGTTTAATCTGCAAAGCAATTCGTGCTGTGAAATTAAAGGTACTGGACATTGGCATTATTGCAGACGTTGCATTGGATCCATATACTACCCATGGTCATGATGGTATTTTAAAAAGCAATCTGATAGATGTGGAAAACGATGAAACTGTGTCAGTATTGTGTAAACAAGCGCTTGCTTTAGCAAAAGCTGGATGTAATATAGTTGCTCCTTCTGATATGATGGATGGTAGAATAGGAAAAATAAGAAAAGCATTGGATGATAATGACTTTCAGGATGTAGCAATATTGTCTTATGCAGTAAAATATTGCTCCAGCTTCTATGCGCCATTCAGACAAGTTGTTGGTTCGTGCGTGCCATCAAATCCTATCGACAAAAGTGGTTATCAAATGGACTATAGAAATGCAAGAGAGGCAATTTGCGAAATTGAAATGGATATAAATGAAGGTGCAGATTTTATTATGATAAAACCAGGCATGCCGTACTTGGATGTAATAAAGTCAGCAAATGATAAGTTTAATTTCCCGATTTTTGCTTATCAAGTAAGTGGTGAGTATGCAATGATAAAAGCTGCAACTAACAATGGTTGGCTGGATTATGACAAAGTAATTTATGAGTCTTTAATTGGTTTTAAACGTGCAGGTGCAAGTGCAATATTCACCTATGCTGCACTTGATGTTGCAAAAAATCTAAGTTAGGAAGCGCAATACGCCCTATAAAAGGTTTACTCTCTATCATTCAAATGTTTCAGAATAGCTTCTGCTAACCCTTTGCTAATTCTAGCTACGTTTTGAATTTCAGTTAGAGAAGCTTTGCTTATGTTTTCTACCGAACCGAAATGAGACATCAACGCATTTTTCCTTTTGTGACCAATTCCGCGTATTTTGCTCAATTGTGAAACGATAAATTGTTTATCACGCTTTCTTCTGTGCGAAGCTATCGCAAAACGATGAGCCTCATTACGCAGTGATTGTAAATAAAGCATGGCTTTGCTGTCATTTGCCAGAGTAAATTCCTTCCCATTTGGCATATAAAATCTCTCATTTCCTGCGTTGCGGTAGAGGCCCTTTGCCATGCAAGCAAAGGGAACGTTGATATTTAACACCTCCAATACATTTTGCACTATGGAAACATGCCCAGGCCCACCATCAATCAATAGAAAATCAGGAATTATGTCCTTTATCTTGCCCAAAAAACGCCTAGTTAACACTTCTTTCATCATTTTATAGTCATCGCCTGAAATCTCTTCTTTTATAGTAAATTTTTTGTATTTACTTTTTAAAAAACCTTCCTGTCCTGCAACAACCATCACACCAACTTGTTGATTTCCAAATATATGGCTGTTATCATAAACCTCAATACGTCTTGGAACATTTGGTAACGAGAAAACTTTTATAATCAGTAAGCTTCTGTTGTAAGCTATGCTGGGAGTTACTATAAGTAAATTCCAACAAATTACGTTCCTCAGTATTTTTCGCATGCAGAACTTTTATTGATTTTTTAGTAATATTATATAATGCTTGCTCTATAATTTCTTTACCTATAACAAAACCAGGAACATATAAATTTGTGCTGGTGGTGTATTAACTTGATTATAAAAACTGACCAAAAAGGTGGATAAAATTCCATCATTCGGGTGATCACCGCAGTTTTCGACAAAGTAAGGAGTGCTTCCATAGTTGTCTTTATTTCTAAACGATAACACACCAATACACGCCAGATCCTCTTCACGTGCAATGCTGAAAAAGTCTGCATCTTTTTCAAAAGAAAAATCCATTGGCTGCATTTGAATTTGCTCAAGAAACTTTATCCGATCTCTATATACAGCAGCAAGCCCATAATTCTCTTCCTTGCTACATTTTTCCATCGTGGAAAGTAACTGTTCTTCCACTTTCTTATTTCTTCCAAGCAATGTGTCCTGTGCTTGTTTTACTGATTGGCAATAATCATCTTTTGCAATTTTGCCCACGCATGGCGCTGAACAGCGCTTAACTTGATACTCAAGACATGGTCTTTTTGTTGAAGAGAAATATTGATCTGAACATACTCTCAAGAGAAAAGCTTTTTGCAATGATAATATAGTGTTCTTAACAGCATCGGCAGATGTAAAGGGACCATAATAGTGAAATTCACCCTTTTTAAATCTACCTCTATATCGAGCTATTCTTGGGTAATCATGTTTGGAAATCGTTATATAAGGATAAGATTTTCCATCCTTGAGCACAATATTATAAGATGGCTCCAACGATTTTATTAACTGTGCTTCAAGAAGCAGTGCTTCTATCTCATTTTTAGTTAGAAAGGTCTTAACCTCAATAACTTGTGAGAGCATAACTTTGATTCGTTCAGAAAGGCTCTCAAATCGAAGGTAGTGAGATAACCTCGATTTTAAGTTTTTTGCTTTTCCAACATATAAAACTTTATCCTTATCCCCAACCATTTGATATACGCCACAAGACTGTGGAGATAACTCAATTTGTTTTTTTATTGCTTGGACATTTATGACATAGCTCATTGTTTGACTTATATGAGGCTAAAATCTGCTACTAAATGAAAGATGGAAACAACACTAGCAAGCAAAAATAATCTATTTCTTCTGAGCCTATCGGAATCACAATTGATCTTTACACTGTCCATAAATTTATCGATAAATGGAACAAAGCCATTAAGTTCATCAAGCGCTGCATTAAAATGGTTATTTTTTATTGCCTGTTTAATGTTTTTATAAGCAATTATAGCATAATCAGATAGCGCTATTTCTTCACTCTCAATCAAACACTTTTTACTATAAGATGTACTGTAAGCAGTATTACTACTTTTTTCTGCTTTGTTAACTATGTTACTGACTCTTTTATAAGTACTCAGAATCTGTTCGCCTTCAGGCGTACTAAGATAACGATCCAATATAACAGTTTGTCTTTCTGCTGTCAGCAGATCACTAATATCAGTTCTATATAATATTGAATCTACAATATCTTGCTTTATACCTCTATTTTTTATAATAATCTTAAATCTTTCCAGGAAAAATTTAAGGACTACTTCTAAAATTTTTTCTCTTAGCTTATTAAATTGATCAACCGGCGCCACATTCCCAGCCAATGCAGATTCTAAATGCAAAGATACTGACTTATCTATCAATAGCCTAATTGGAATATGCAAATTATTTTCAAGTATTGTTCTAATTATACCAATTGCCATTCTCCGCAAACCAAACTGATCATATGAACCAGAGATCTTTTCACGTGCTGCAATCAAACCAACCAAACTATCTACTTTATCAGCAATAGCCACAGCGACCGCAATAGGAGATTTAGGGCACTCTCGTTCCGATCCGATTGGCTTATAATGCTCAGTTATAGCTTCCACTATTTCTTCATCCTCTTGAAAATAAGAAGCATAATATCCACCCATTACTCCTTGCAATTCTGGAAATTCTTTCACTATTGATGTTGTGAGATCTGCCTTTGCTAAATATGCAGCACGCTCAACTTTAACTAGCGAAGCATGTGGAATAAATATAGCTATATATTTTGATAGAGCTGTAATGCGCTTTACTTTTTCTCCAACGCTACCAAGAGAAGCATGAAATAATATCGAGTCTAATTTTTTGACATAATGGTCTAGATTTTCCTTTTTGTCCTGAGATATCAAAAATTGTGCATCAGCAAGACGTGCCTCCAATATTCTTTCGTGCCCTTTGATAACCTCATCATTGTTAACATTTACAACGGTAACAAAGTGTGAAATTCTCTTTCCATTGCTTAAAGCAAGGTATTTTTGCTGTGTATTAATTATGCTAAGAATTACCTCCTTTGGTAACCCAGATGATTTTTCCTGATTTACTTTACCAAACAGTACAATTGGCCATTCTATAAGCCCTGTCAACTCATTCAGCAAATAATCATTTTTTTCAAGTTGTAAATTCTGCTCTTTTGCGAATTTATTGATCTGATCCAGTATAAATTGTTTTCTTTTATCTGGCTGTAGAATGACATTGTTTTTTTCTAGCAATTCAAAGTAGTTTTTAGGTGTTTTAACAGTGAACATCGCACTACTTGAGAGAAACCTATGGCCATACGTTGCGTTGCATGCTGTGATCCCTGCAAAAGACATAGGTATTATTTCATCATTCAAAATGCATAGAATGTTTTTAATTGGTCTAACCCATCTTTCTTTTCCTTCACTCCACCTCAGGCTCTTCAGCCAAGAGAAATTTTTTAACATCTCTTCTAGCTGATTTTTTAGAAATTCTTGAATATTAAATGAGCAAGCATCCTTTTTAATGAAGTAAAAGTCTACATTATTTACTTTGCGAATAAGTAAATCTTTCTCATTTTTCTGATGTTTTCTTAAAAAACCTTCAACGGCACTCTTTAGTGCATTGACATTTGGTCCCTTAATTTCGTTATTAGAATCTTTCAGATCTGAAACGCTTATATTATCGACGAAAAGAGCGATGCGACGTGCCGTTATAAAAACCTCTACAGACGCAAATTTCACATTATTTTTATTGAAAGCATTAACAGCATAACTCTTAACTTGAGCTGCAGCCGAATTCTGCATTCTTGACGGTATTTCCTCTGAAAGGCATTCAAACAATAATTGTGACGACATATGCTACTTACTCATGTATAACTCACAACATTTTTTTGTCAGCTCTCTCACTCTACCAATATATACTGTACGCTCATTCACGCCAAGCACGCCTCTTGCATCAAGTAGATTAAGTAGATGACTGGTTTTAACACATTGGTCATAAGCTGCTACTGGCAATTCTTTTTCAATAAGAAATTTACACAGTTTTTCCGTATCTTCAAATTGCTGTTGCACTACTTCAGTATTATAATAGACTAATGCAAGGTAAGAAAACTCATACTCTCTTTGCTTAAAAATATCTCCATAAGTTACACCGCTGTCGTTCCAGATTATATCGTAAACATTATCTACACCTTGTATACACATTGCCAAACGTTCCAGCCCATACGCCACCTCGCCAGGGATTATTTTGCAATCAATACCTTCAACTTGCTGTATATAAGTAAGTTGTGCTACTTCCATTCCATTACATATAACTTCCCATCCAAGCCCTGATGCACCAACACTTGGATTTTCCCAATCATCTTCAATAAACTTAATATCGTATCTTTCTGTAGATATGCCAAGAGCCTTTAAGCTACTTAAGTAGATATCTTGCAAATCATTACCAGAAGGTTTGATTATTACTTGGTATTGATGATGCTGATATAAGCGATTAGGGTTATCACCATATCGTCCATCTGCTGGCCTAATTACTGGCTGTAGATATGCAATTTTCGTTGGTTTTACATCAATCGCTGACATAATTGTTGCAGGATGCAACGTTCCAGCCCCAATTTCAGACGTGTACGGATGGAGTATAGTACACCCCTCACCAGCCCAAAAATCTTGTAATCCCTTTATTATACTTTGTAGATCCACGTAAACTGCACACTTTTTATACTGAATATATAAGCAAATAGGTACTATTCAATATTTATTTTTTTTATAGTGTCATGCAAATAGTCACCTAAGACTACTGAACTTTCTTTTGCATACTGAATTATGCTTTTATTCAGTACAATTGCGTCATGCATAGTTAAATCGCAAAATATAAATGCGGTCAAATACAACAAAATTACTGCATAAAACGTATGAAAAATCCCTTCAAATGTGATTGATATTGCATTGTTATAACTGAGCTGTATTGAACTTATTGGCCATGGTTTTACCACTTCCACAATATAAAAAAATGCATAAGGTACAATAAAGAAAAAGAACAAGTGCATGAAATCATTAAACCAAAACGGACATTGAAGTATCCCCTTACATATACTTCCATAGAATTTACTTACAGTATGATAAATTGACATTATTGCTGGCATTGAAAGCGCAACAGTCAGTACCTGTCCTGACGCTATTTGTATTACTATATTTTCACCACTATTTGCTGAAGGGTCTTGAATATGAAAAATAGATATTCCAACTAATTGTAGTACTAACATAATTATTGCCAATTTCGCAAAAATAGCAGCTACAACTATACCTGAATTTGGCATTCTATATAGTACAAAATCCCCTCCATATATGAGAACTAATATAATATCAGCAACAAATAATATTAAAAAAGAAGACCAATAGTTCTGCCAACCTGGCAAATACCCTATTCCTAAAAAAGAGCTCACTATTTTAGCAGGAAAAATTTTGCCCAACACTTTTTCTAGAGCTGTCCAAAAAATTTCCATGTGCCTAAATATTATGTTTAATTAACAGATAATACTTTATTGTAACATACTTATCAATAGTTCAAACATGTACTGGAAGATCTTACATAACATATATAATGATAGAAAAAAACTTGCGCTAAAAATTTAATAGCCTGTTCTTTAAATGAATATCATGCATTTTACTTTACTTGAAAACTAACTTACCGCATTATGTCCCTAGGGTATTGCTATATCAGAATATGCTGCAGTTGCTAACTTTACTCGCTATTATCGCTTCAGTTGTATTTTGGGGTCACTTAGTTCCAGTAGAGGCGAAAGACTTTTTGTACTCAGTGAGCTTGAGTATCAAAGAAATTCTGCTATTTATAATGCCTTTTATTGTTTTTGCACTAATATTTAGCAGTGTTAGCAATCTTAGACAATCGGCTATAAAGTTTTTATTATTGCTTGTTATAACGATTTTCTTATCGAATCTAGCTTCAAGTTTAATAGCTTATTCAATTGGGCATTTTATCCTACAAAACGCTTATTCAATACAAGATGTAACGTATGAAGAAACAATTTTTCCTTTATGGTCATTTAAGCTACCGCTACTCCTTTCTAACTTTCATGCTCTCGCTTATGGGTTTGTGTCCAGCGTAGTGGTATCTGTATTGCTGCCAAAGAAAAGTAGAGAGCTTTCATGCAAAATGTCAGATTTAACTTTATTTGTTCTGAAAGTGTTTTTGACGCCAATCATTCCAGTATTTATACTCGGTCTTGCTTTAAAAATGCAGCATGATCAGGTTCTATCTGTAATATTTAGAGATTACTCAATAATTTTTGTTATTATAACATCTGCAACTTACTTCTATATTTTTCTCTTATATGGAGTAGCAAATTCATTCAAGGTCACAAGTTGGATAACTAGTATAAGCAATATGATGCCAGCATTTATTACTGCAATGAGTACAATGTCTAGTAATGCAACTATGCCACTTACTCTCGCAGGAAGCAAAAAAAATGTAAACCAACCTGATGTAGCATCGTCTGTTATACCAATAACTGCCAGCTTTCACTTAGTAGGTGATTGCTTTTTTATTATAATATTATCGATGATAATTACGTCCGGTTATGCGTTATCCACAACAGACTATGCAACTTTCCTGCTCTATTTTTTATTGTTTAAATTTGCTATTGTTGCAGTTCCAGCAGGAGGAATGGTGGTAATGCTACCTATCCTTGAAAAATATCTGAAATTCTCTCCAGAGATGCTCTCATTAATTACAGCATTATATGTAGTGTTTGACCCTATAATAACTTCAGCAAATGTTATGGGCAACGGTGCTTTTACTATAATGTTTACAAAACTCTATGATAAACTTAAGTAATGTCCATTCTAGCAATTGATACTGTAGGCACTGGTAGTTCGATAGCAATAATTGATCATTGTGGCAACTGCTTTGTAGCACGCAATTCTATCAGCAATAGTCACGCAGAATCATTTTTTCAAATTTTAGATACTCTGTTTAGTAAGTACAACTATAACTACGATAGAATAGACCATTTAGTGGTAGTAGTTGGACCGGGAAGTTTTACTGGAATTAGAGTTGGTATATCTGCTGCAAGGGGTATAAATCTTGCTACGAATAAGCCATTATATGGAGTTAATGCACTAGAAGTTCAGGCATACGCAATATCGTTGCTTTGTGCAAATAGCAAAAAAAATATCAGAGCTATAATCAAAAATGCTCAAGGGTTTTATACGCAGTTATTTGATTTCAATTTACTGCCGCTATCACATCCAGTTGCTGGATCCCAGTGTCTAAATACTGGGACGACAAGCAATAACTTCATTACATATATGCTACCTGAATTAAATGCTAGCCATGCAGGACTGTTGGCCTATTATAGGTTAGAAAATAAACAAAAGTTAGATGAAGTTGAAGCTCTGTATTTAAATGAACCTCAGTATATGAAATTATTATAAGTTATCCTTTTGCGTAAACTCTATCGATTTGGCTAAGTCTATATATCTGGCGTGTTATTTCTTCAGCTACTTCCCTTATACTCATATTTGAATTTTCTATCTCTATGGCATTCGGTGGTATAAATAAATTATGAGCCCTAAATTTCTCTATAATGCTGTTTATGCTAGTGACCTTCTTATTTTCCCTTTGTCTTTTCAATTTAATGCGTTTTTGCAATGTAGGTAGATCACACTTGAGCACTATGGGAAGAATTATTGTGTTCATTCTTTTACTGAGTTCTACCACTGAGTTGTACATCTTCATGTTGTAGTCGCTATTTTTCATCAATTCGTCAATAAATATATAATTTTTCGAATGAATTGGGTAAGCTTCTATTGCCTGAAGCATAATTTGTGCAATGTTATACATTCTATCTTGGACTTCTTTAGGGATTTGATCATGTTCAAAGATATTATCATATATAGAGCGAATTTGAATATTGTTAGAGAAGTTACTGTTTACAATCAGTGCATCTATCATGTTAGATAATTCTATTGCTGTAGAAAGCTTACCACTTCCTAAAAAGCCAATAATATATACGAAAACTCCTGTTATCTGTTTTTTTGTATTAATGTTTATCATATTATTTATAATGTTAAAATCTATATTCATAATAACATGAAACTTAAGCTTTAAAACATTTGAAACATTATATAGAAAAATTATTTTTATAATTAAGATATTATGTAATTCAGGGGCATAAATTCTATATAGACTTCATAGATTATGTAACAGTGAATTATTTAATAAGAGTTAATAGCTCCTTTTTCTGGTTCAAGATAGAAGTACGAGTTTACTATGAGCTTCTTTTCCTGTATAAACCTTCAGAAGATCTTAACTAGAAATTGTGTTATTAACAAAGAGCGAGGTAAAAAGGGACTTAATCTACGCCTATCAGATTTTATCTTACTTGGGACTGGATGACCATACATACACTCACCTATCGGCGCGTTCTGAGGATCAAAAGTCGTTTTATATTTATCCATTTGGTATACGCTTTAATGAAGTGAATGAAAATTCATTAATGAAGGTGTCATTTGATGGAGATGTTATTGAGGGCAAAGAATATCAATATAATAGAACTGGTTATATAATCCATGGCTTTATTTATCAAGCAAGGAAAGATATTCAAGCAATTTTTCACTTACATACACCTTCTATTGTAGCAGTTTCCTCCCTCAAAGATGGGTTACTTCCAACAAGTCAGTGGGCACTGCATTTTTATAATAAGGTATCTTACCATGGTTATAATTCCCTGGCACTTGATGATACAGAAGGAAAAAGACTAATAGCTGATCTGAAAGAAAATTTTGTGATGTTAATGCGCAATCATGGGTCTATAACGTGTGGTCGGACTATACAAGAAGCGATGTTTTATACATATCACTTAGAGCAAGCGTGCAAAACTCAATGTTTAACGTTAGCGATGAATAAGGAATTATCAATTCCAAGCGAAGAAATTTGCTCAAAAGCTGTAAAGGATCTTTTGTCTTTCGAAAGCAATCTTGGCGAAAGAGATTGGCACGCATGGATTAGACTGATTAAAAGTAAGTTATAAGAAGTACTACATTCAAGTATAGCTAACCAAGGAAAGGTTTCTCCACAGTAATGCGTAGGTATATCATAGTATTAAGCAATAAAAGCTGACTCTGCTTTCAGTAGACTTCTTGCATAACCTAGGTGTACAGTCCCAGAGTGTGATGGTATGATAAAATGTGAGACCATCAAGGGAGGAATTATGGGAGTGTGCCGTAGAGATGCAAAGGATGTTTATATAGAACAAGCTAGTGCAAAGCTACGCAATAGATGAGGGAGGGCCCCTCGGAGCCGGTTTACAAGAGCAGGCTTCAAACTACCATA
>NZ_JAAXCS010000070.1:0-7030 GCF_013309895.1 Wolbachia endosymbiont of Atemnus politus
AGTGTCTCACACAAGAGAAAAAATATACTCGAGAACACAGTACATTCAGAGACTACAAAGCAATTTGCACAAAGAATGGAGACAAAAGGAGCAGACGGTTTTACAATGCCGCAAAGATATTTTGGAGCATTACGTAACTGTAATGCAACATATAATGATATGTTAGATAAATCTAAATCGAGCCATACTGAAAAAGTTGCCAATGAAAGAACAAAAAATAGTTAAAGAACAAGGTGATGTATGTTCCATAGAGCAAAATTTTGCTCTATGGAACATACTGCTTTACTAGCCCCTGGTAACTTTGATATAGTTGCCTTATTTAACGTCTATAAAAATTTATAAATGGCAACCTTGAGTGTAAGAGAAGCTTTATGCACAGCAATCAGAGAAGAAATGCAAAATGACTCTGATGTGTTTATCATGGGGGAAGAAGTCGCAGAATATGACGGGACTTCGAAGAAACGAAAGGATTGCTGAAAGAGTTTGGAGAAAATAGGGTGTTGATACACCTATTACCGAACATGGATTTGCTGGCCTTGCTGTTGGAGCAGCATTTACTGGGCTCAGGCCAATTTTTGAGTTTCTTTTTCTTCTTTGTCTTCACCTTGTCCCACGCTAGGTGGGGTTGGCGATAACTTCCTCCTCCATACCATGTAGTTTTGGCGGATATTTTACAGCCGGATATTTTACGCCCTTCCTGACGCCAACCGGTTTAAAGCCGTAACACGCTCTCCAAAGGATTCATGACAAATCGCTAAGGAAAGCTTCTTGAGGAGAGGACTTTTAATTTTTCTATGCAGGCTATCGATCAAATTGTGAATTCTGCAGCAAAAACAAATTATATGTCAGGTGGACAACTTGGATGCCCTATATTATTTCGTGGACCAAATGGCGCTGCAGCAAGAGTTGCTGCACAACACTCTCAATGCTTTGTATCTTGGTATTCGCATGTACCAGGATTAAAAGTAATAGCCTCTTATTTTGCTTCCGATAGATAGGCAAGGCTGCTGTTATACGAGAAGGAAAGGATGTAACTATCGCTGCTTTCTCACTAAAATTAATGGATGCTTTAAATGCAGCAGATTTACTCTCTAGTAAAGATATAGAAGTTGAAGTTATTGACCTGAGAACCTTAAGGCCACTTGACACTGAAACTGTTATTAACTCTATCAAATGAATACTAATAGATTGGTCAGCGTGGAAGTGTGTTGGCCATTTGCAGGAATCGGCGCAGAGCTTTCGGCTGCGGTTATGGAGCAGGGATTTGACTATTTTTATGCTCCAGTTGTACGCGTAACAGGTAAGGATGTTCCTTTACCCTATGCGGAAAACTTGGATAAAAAAGCATTACTGCAAGTGGAAGACATAGTTGAAGCTGTGCACCTGGTTTGCTTTAGAAAAAATAGATCTCCTGTATAACCCGCTTTCGATAATATTATCTCATAGTCAGGGATATAATGTTGTCTTAGAAAGAAGATCTTTCCAGATGAAAGCAAAACTCAATACATTTTTAATATTTTTATAGAAAATATTAGAATGGTTATGTATCCATTTTTCTAATGGCTATTTTTAGATGCTTAATGCTCCTTTTTATCATTTCTTGCACATGCCTACCTATTCAGGGATATAATAAAGGCCTTATCAAAGTAGACGACAAAGATCATCATGATATAAGTGAGCACCTAAAGCTATGTAAGGACAGAATGTCTCTTTCGGGAAGCGACAAACCAGCAGTACCAGAAATTGTGCCTTTGCCCATAAAGTTTCCTGATCTTACAGCCAGTAGTCAGCTTATTTCGATTAATATTAGTGAAGAAGTGCCAGTAAAGGATTATCGAATTGAGATAAGAAAACTTTCTGGCATTAACTTGAATATAGATCCAAAAATATAAGGTAATATCATTTTAAAGTTGAAAGATAAAAATATAAATGAAGTAATTCAGAGCATAGCTGATAGCGCCAAACTGCGTTGCTCAAGTAATGGTGTGATTGGAATTGAGCAGGATTTACCATATGCACAAAACTATTACGTAGATTTCATCAATATTCAACACTCTGCTCAAAGTAGCTTTGTTGTTAATAACAACATTACTAGTACTAATGCTGATAAGGATTACAATAGCGTTATGAAATCTCAATATACCAGTGATTTGTGGAATTCATTGGAAAAGGGTTTGAAAAGGGAATGCAATAATGGATGTCAATGGTGTAGATGATGGAGAATTTCTTTCGTCTAATAGAGAATCTGGTGTTATTATTTTAAATGCTAGAAAAAATATCCATAGAGCTGTCGAAGAATATATTAATAAGGTTAAGCAGTTAGCGTCTTCTCAAGTAATGATAGAAGCAAAGATAATTGAAGTTGTATTAGGCGACAAATACCTTTCTGGTATCAACTTAAATGACTTGCGCGATGAAATCAAATCTGCAATGAATCAAGATAATTCCATTATTAATATAGCAATGAACTTTGGCGTGGGTGATCTAGGGAATTTAGTAGAAAAGTTTAGACAATAAAAAAATTTGGCACTTCAACTGTGATTTCAAGCCCTAGAGTACATGCCATAAATAATCAGCAAGCGACGATTTCTTTCACTAAAAATCACGTTGATTTTGCCTCTGATATACAAAAAAACTCCAATCATACCTTAGTTACCAAAATGAATAGTGTTCCAAAAGGGGTTGTGTTAATAATCCATCCCAGCATTAATATTGATACTAGTTAGATATTTATGGATATACACCCAATTTTATCAAGAATTAACGGCTATGCCAAAGATCCAAATATAGAGTACATCGCGCAGCAGAGTAAAACAAAACTGAATAGTAACATTCCAATTATTGAAATTAGGGAAATGAACTCTATGTTAAAAATCAAGAATGGTGAAGTTATGGTAATTGGCGGACTTATAGAGCATAGAGAAGATAAGCAAAGCTTATTGCATCAGAAGTCTAAAGGCTAGCGGATAATATGAGAACGGTAGAAACCGTCATTTTTTAAAAGCAACAATTGTACCAAAGCTTGGTTTGTTAGATAAAAAGGACGAGAATTTATATATATTAGCTAAAAACTGAACATAAACCGATTTCAATATTATGAGTTGATATGTCATCTGCAAAGGGTATTGGAATGCTGAAGTAACGATAACCAAGGGAAGCTCTAACTTCCGGAATTATTGAATAATTAACACCAAGTTTTACTTGATAGGCAAACCAAGGAACATTCAATGGCATTGAATTTTTAGGTGACCCATTAACCTTTTTTAATCCAAAAACTGTCGGTCCTATACCAAGACCGATATATGGAGCAAATTGTGTATCCTAATTACTAGGATTATAATAGAAGTTTAACAAAAATACGAATATATATACTGACTGATTTATCAAATACTGGTAGAGGGTTATCACTTTTAATATCGGCCCAAGAATACATAGTTTCAGAATCAATTCGACCATTTTCTCTAGCATAGTAACCTAAAGATATGCTGCTGAGTCACTGGAAATCAATTTTACCATCAAATTGATGTATACTCTTAATTTCATCCGCCACCATATTTTTTGCTATTGCACCATAACGGCTCTCAACTAAAGTGAGAACTCTTTCTCCGATTGCTTTTATGCCATTTATAAATGTCTCTGAGTTATTGTAATATGTCTTGCCACCGTTAGCGCTAACATAGAAATTAAGTATTTTATCTTCAACTGATATAACTTCTTTTTCATCATATTTTCTTGATTTATGGCATGCAAAATTTGTCTTCAAGCGTTAGATCTTCAACATCGCCTGCATTAGCCTGAGCGGAAAAGAAGCTAATACATAATATTAGCAATACATCAAAAACAGTAGATATTTTCAACATAGACAATTTTTTTCTCACATCAAGAAATTAAGAAACCAATTAAATAACCATTTTCCATTCCTATAACGTTAGCTTTTACAATGCCTTTAGCCTGAGCCTCTGATGAAAGCTTTATTAGTGCAAAATTTTCTGCCCTGCCAATATTATTCTGCTCAACTAAAACGTTTTGTTTAGTGCCGATCAAAGATTGATAAAAGTTATTAATCATTTCTTTACTTATTTCCCTCAAGTTTTTTACCCTTTCTTTACGCACATTCTCTGGCACTTGTGGTATTCGTGCAGCAGGCGTGTTCTTTCGCTTTGAATATGGAAAAGCATGTAGATAAACTATGTTTGCTTCTTTTAGTAAATCAACCGTATCTTGAAACATTTCGTCGGTTTCTGTTGGAAACCCAGCAATAATATCAGCACCAAATGCTATATCACTGGCCTCAAGCTCTTTACTTTATGACAAAATTCTATCACTTGTTCCCTGTTGTGACGACGCTTCATCCATTTAAGGATTAAATTATTACCAGATTGTAAACTTAAGTGCAAATGTGGCATAAATCTTGATTCGTTAACTATTAAATTCGTTAATTCATCGTCGATTTCAGCAACATCAACGGAAGAAAGCTTAAGTCTCTTCAATTCCGGTACATCCTTTAAAACTCTTCTAATCAGTGGACCAAGTGAAGTTTTGCCAAATAAATCTGTATCAAAATCAGTAATATCAACACCTGTAAACACTACTTCTTGGTAACCATTTGCAACGAAAATCTTGATTTGCTCTATAATATTGTTTATTGGTGCGGATCGGTTGTTTCCTCTTGCTTCAGTGATTGAGAAAATGTACAGCTATGATTACAGCCATTTTGAACTTCAATAAATGCTCTTGATTTATCTTCAAGCTTATTAATTAAAATAGGTTCTGATTTGCTAGCTTGATTATCACTGACTAATATTGTATTACTATTTAGCAAATAATTTTCAGTCTTTAGCTTATCTTGATTGCCCAGCATTTTACTTACACCAGGAATGTTACTGTGCGATTTAGGATCTAATTGAACAGTACAGCCAACTACAATAATTTCTTTACTTGGATCATTTTTATGAATCTTACGTATTCTTTGTTTCACCTGGCGTTCAGCTTTATTTGTTACTGCACAGCTATGTACTACAACAACATTTTCTCTCTCTGATTTTCTTAGTGCTTCTTTAATTAACTCACTTTCATACAAATTTAAACGACAGCCAAATGTTACTACTTCATTCATGCTAGACTTCAATCAATTTTATAATTTAATTATAATATCAAACATTCAAGTAAAGTCATGAAGCCTATTGCATAACCATTGTGCTAATAGATGGATGCAGTCCCTTTAGTGTCATCCAAGTACTGGGATCTCATTCCATTCATCCTTCTCCTGTTATCCCAGTGCCCCTCCTCCTGTCATACCGGTGCTCTTTATCTTGTCATCCCAGCCCTTCCATTCTTGTCATCCAAGTAGCCCCTTTGTTGTCATCTCAGTACTAGGATCCATAAAACTTAATTTTAGCTGCATAATAAATGCTAGGCTGGTCTTTTGAATTGCCTTAGCAATAAACATTAAGAACTAAGTGGAGAAAAAAGGCAAAAGAATCCCCGTGGGTGGCTAGTTATTTGTATTTAACTTTCAAACATGGCGTTCTCTTATACTAAACGTCAAATAACTGCGACTCAGTTGCCTTTGAAGTCTCAATTATAAACGTTAAGAATTTTACTAAACAGAAAAAAAGACAAAAGAAACCTAGGGCAGCTAGTTATTCACTATCATATTTATCAGTTGGCGTTTTTTAATCTTTTTAAGCGCCCAAATAGGCGCAATTTACAGCACTAGTCGATAATGTAGACAACAATGTAAAAGACATGAGGTGCACATAATGCAAAAAATTAAACATGAGACGCCAGATACATAAGTTTTGTTGTCGTTTAATCTGTACAGAGAAGATAAATAATTAGCTTCATTATTATTGTAGGGGGATTGGCGGGGGTTGTCAAGGAGTTTTTCCAACAAAAGTTTTTATGGCGCTGGTGTCAGGCAGTGAATCTGACTATGCAACCATTATGCTATTTTTAAAACACTATTCCATAACAAATACAACAGGCGTATGATCAGATGGATTTTCCAGCTTGCGTAGCCTGTCATCCATGTAGCACCTTTCTAACTTATCAATAGCCTGTGGCGATAATAGCATATAATCTATTCGCATTCCTTGGTTATTTCTGAGTGAATTACCCTGATAATGCCACCAAGTAAACTGCTGTAAATTCAGGTGGGATATCCTAAACGCGTCCTTAAACCCGAGATTTAGGATTGCTCTTAACTTCTCACGCTCTTTTATATAGAAGCACACTTGACCATTCAACAAAACTGGGTCAAAAGCGTCAATGTCATTCAGTGCAACATTTTAGAACTAATGAGCAGAATATCCTTGCTGTCTGTGAAGAAAAGAAAGCAACACCATCGATTTTACCACCCAACAACAAATTTTTGCACCTGTTAGTTAAATTCCTTTTGGTAATTGTCTTATAGAATGTAACTTCTATTACATCAAAACCCTCTTCAGATAATTTCTTCTTTAAATCACACGATACTTCTTGCGCCCTTAAATACAAAAACTTTATTTTTATTGAATAGTGATTTTTTATAAACGATATCAGCCCATCAACATTACTGTCTGCTGATACGATATCAGAAAATCCCGCGTCCTTTGCAGTTTGCATATTTGAATTACCAACTGTAATAATTGGAAGATCATCTACTTTGCACATTTGACTAAATGCTTTTACACTTTTCTTGCTTGTGGATATTATAACATCAAATTCACACGCAGATATATCAGGATGTAAATATTTTATCGTAAATACCGGTTCTATATATACTTTGTACCCACACTTTTTCAGCGTATTTCTTGTATTTAGTGAATCTGATAAAGGCCTCGTTAATAAGACTTCATTTTGATCTGCTTTGCTATAGGTAAAAATAATACCTTTATAAATAAATTAGTGAACAAAAATTTTTGAGCTATAGCATAGTAGGAGTACTTAGTACTTCTACTAGTTTAAAGTTCTCTAGTTTTCATTACTTTTTGTGAAGTATCTCCAGTTTTGAGAATGAATGTTAGTTCTTTTTCACCCGAAGTTACCT
>NZ_JAAXCS010000071.1:0-7003 GCF_013309895.1 Wolbachia endosymbiont of Atemnus politus
GGCAAAGATTTGAAAACAGAGCCTTTAAGTCCTGATTTGAATAAAGACACAGCTAATCCACAAAAAGATCTACAAGTTGATAAAAAGATTGATGTAGAGAAGAGTAAGCCTTCAGAAAACAATACAGATAAATTATTAGAAGAAAAAAAGGTGGATGGTCAAGTTGGAAAGGAAGAAATGAAAAAATTAGCTGAGGGAAAAAATTCCACCACTAAAAAAGATGAAAAAAACAAACAAGAGGAAGAGAAAAATTTACAAAAATGGACAAAGTTAGAGAGGGAATCAATAAAAGAGTGGTATCATAAAAATACACAAAGCAAATCAATATATAAACGACAATATGATAATCTTAATGAGCATCTTCCGACAACCGTGTTTGTTGATGACTACAGTAAACAGCTTTTTTACTGTATTAAAAAGAATAACTTAGTTTGTTTGAGGGGAATAATAAGTAAGTTGGAAAAGCTTGGATTAACAGTTCAAGAGGTATTAAAGTTTAGAAATAAATTTGGGGATACCCCTCTAATTTATGCAATTAAGCAAGATGAGGTAGATATAGTACGCTTTCTCTTATTACAAGGTGCTGATCCTAAAGTGGTTAATAATAGTCTTCAATCTCCTATTGATATAGCGATCAAAAGAGGACGAATTGATATGGTAAATGCAATTGCTGAAATGATACCATGTCTTTTAGAGCATAAGAGAATAGATAACAAAGAAAGCCTAGAGATGTATAATTGGGCTGTGAAGACAAAAGAAGATAATGAATTGCAGTGCAATGAAGAAGATGATTAGATTTTTGATATTAATTTTAGTTGGTCATTTGTGTTACGGAAATGAAGTAAATGATAAAAAAGATTTGATTAGCGATTTTTTGGACACTTTACATAAGATAAAATATGTGTCTTATAGTAAAGAAGACTTGACTAAATTTCTGGTGAAGTGCCATAAAGAAGGCATGCCAGAAGATTTTGGAAAAGGTTTTGGTCCTGATTTAAATGGAGCTGATTTTAGTCGATTGTACCTCAACGGATCTATTTTTAATGGAGTCAGTCTAGTTGGAGCTAATTTTTCTCATACTGACTTATCAGGTGTGTCCTTTATTAATTCTGATCTACGTGGAACTAATTTTTCTAATGCTAATCTACAAGATATAAGAATAGAAGGTACAAACTTGAGTTTTGCAAAATTTGTTTCTGCAAATTTGACAGATATTATATTTAATCAGTCTGATGTTAGTTATGCTGAGTTTATCAGCTCTGATCTCAAAAAAGTGAGAATGTGCAACATGACTGGTTTACATACTAACTTTTCAAATGTGAAAATGAATTTCTCTAGCTTGTTAAACTCGAATATTAGTTATGTGAATTTTGGCGATAGTGAAATAAACAATACTGTTGTGCAGAGGAGCAATCTTAATAACGCAAATTTTTTTGGAGTGGATTCATATAAACTAAAAATACAATTCTCCTCATTAGAGAATGCTAATATATATGGTGCAGAAATAAAGGAATCAGATTTTACAGGTAGCAATCTTTCTAATGTTTGTCTTAATTCTTCTGCTATAATCAACAGTAACTTCAATAGAGCTAATTTAAGCAACACGCAAGTCTCCTATGTGAGCAGTGATAATTCAAGTTTTGTTCAATCTATATTGAATGGTTCTAAGGTAAAACATTCATATGCTTCTGAAGTAAGTTTTCATGATGCTGATTTATCTAATATTGATTTTAGTTCTAGCGAACTGTATCAAGTTGATGTTTCTGACTCTGACATTCGCCATGGAAAATTTGATAATACTAAAGTTACAAATTCTAATATGGGCGGCTCGTTTTTTGACTATTCGTTATTTACCTCTACAAAGATAGAAGATACAGACCTTTCTGTATCTTCTATGTATAAGGTAAAAGTACAAGACTCTCAAATTTATAATAGCAGGCTTTCTCGCCATAGTATTGACTCTAGTGAAATAGAAAGTTCGACGTTTTTTAATTTAGTAGCGGATAACTCAAGCTGGTCTAATCTAAAAGTAACTAATTCAAATTTTGTTGAAAGCAATTTCAAATCTTCTTCGTTCCATGATAATACCTTTGAGAAAACGGGCTTTTTTCTCAGCAATTTCAGTAATTCAGCAATTAGTAATACATCTTTTTATTCTTCAAGCATATATAAAGGTTCGGTTGTTGATACTCACTTAACAGATTGTAAGTTTAATCATTCAATTTTGATTGACAATAAAGGACAGGAAAAGCTTACAGGTTTAGAAAACGCTATAACCTCAATTAAAGATTTGCAAGAAGAGATATCGCGGGATAAAAGATTTGATGTAAATTATGCTTATTTCGAATTTAAGGACATGAATCTAGAGAATGCTGATTTTTCTGGTTCAATGTTAAGTAGAACAAAGTTTGTAAATGTTAATTTGAATAAGGCAAACCTTGAAAAAACTGATTTGCGCTATGCTGTTTTTGATAATTCTTCTCTTATTGATACCAATTTATTAAATTCTAACCTAAACCATTCTAGCTTTTTAAAATCTGATTTGAAAAGTGCTATATTGAAAAATTCAAAGTCTGATTAAATGAGAAGCTCTGTTTACTTAGAAAAGAAAAATGACCACAAAAAATGAAGGTGTATTATTGGTTCTATCTTCTCCTTCTGGTGCTGGAAAAACTACTATATTAGAGAGATTACTTGAGCAATCAACTGATCTAGTTAGGTCTGTTTCTGTGACTACACGTAAACCTCGCCTCGGTGAAGTAAATGGAAAAGACTATTTTTTCGTTACTGAGGAAAAATTTCACGAATTATGCGAAGCTGGTCAAATGCTTGAGTATGCTAAGGTTTTTGAGAATTTCTATGGTATACCAAGGGATTTTATAGAACAAAATCTGAAAAGTGGAATAAACGTTTTACTGAGCATAGATTGGCAAGGAGCATTTCATTTATTTAAGCTTATGAGGGAGAAAGTTGTGAGTATTTTTATACTTCCCCCTTCAATAGAGGAGCTTAGGTTACGTTTACAAAAGCGTGATAGTGACAGTGCAAGTGAAATAGAACGTAGATTAGCCGAGGCTCAAAAAGAGATGAGCAAGCGTGATAAATATGATTATATAATAATCAATGATAATATTGATAAAAGTGTAGAAGAGATAAGCTCTATATTAAAGAAAGAAGGACTTAAAAGAAGGAAAGTTCAAAAAAGTATGTCAAACCGAAAAAGAAAGTGATATAAAAACCGGAGGTTTCATATATGAATCGAAGAATGAAACTACCGGGTTACTGGAGGCAAATATCGATAAGAGACGCTGACAGAAAGAAATGATCCGTTTATAAAAACGCTAACTATGCGATAAAGAAAGTGTTGGAAATAGAAGGTTTTTTGCGTTGTAAAGAATAGACTTCTTGCATAACAAACTTCTGTTAGACAAAAAAAGAAACCCCTTGACAAACCTCACCAGCCTCATTATCATGCTGTTAAGGGTATTTCTGACTCAAAACTTGTTTTTGACCTGCGCAGGATCAATGACAAAAATTTAGTAAAAAACTTAAGGTATTTATTGGCGGATTATATAAATTATTGGGGTTACATGTCTTTTAAATTTTTTCACATGCAGCTAAAATCGCGCTTAAACTAAGCGTCAGCACATTATTACAGCGCCAAGTTACAGTATTATAGGGTCAAAACTCGCATCACGGGGTTTCTTTTGCCTTTTTCTCCGCTTGGTAAATTTCTTAATGTTTGTAGCTAAGGCAATTCAAGGCGTTACGCTGGATTTTTTTCTGGATCTTAGGTGTCTGGGCACTGGGATGACATCATAGGGACTTGGATGATATTATAAAGTGACCCAGTGTCAAGCGTGACGCCATCTGCCACACAACAAATCACAATGTTCGTACAAATGTGCGCATATACTTCATGGATTGCGTTTATAATCTTTGAGTACTTCATTAATAGTGTGCCAAGCTTCAACAGCGTTTGTGTTTGTGATATCAACAAGAGCCTTCCATAAGGCCCAGGCGCGACCGCGGATCCAAGTGCTGTCGTCCAACGGAAGCATTGCACGGAAGACTTCCCGGCTTTCTCCTTTAAACAGCGTCCAAGCAATTGTTAGATCGCAAGCGGGGTCGCCGATTCCCAATCCTCCAAAATCAATGACGGCACTCAATTTTTCTTCTTGCACTAATAGGTTGCCAGTGCTAACGTCGCCATGGACATGCACCGGCAAACCCTGCCAGGTGGTTTCAAGCGCCTCTTCCCAGAGCTCGATTACAGCATCGGCATCTATTTTACCCTTCAGGAAAGTAATTGCCTGCCTTGTCTCAGCGTCGTAGGTTGTTAGTGCTCCTCCACGATAGAAATTATGTGGTCCTGGAAGAAGTCCGTCTGTTGTATCGATACTTTGTAGAGCAATGAAAAATTGTGCAAGACTGGTTGCGAAGTCACACAGATCAGCTATGTGCGCAGATGCAGCAGTGTCGCCATCAATCCAGCGGTAAACAGACCATCGCCACGGGTAGCCCTCACCAGGTTCTCCCATTGCCAAAGGTACTGGAATTGAAAGTGGCAGCAAAGGTGCTAATCTAGGCAACCACTTTTGTTCCTTTTCCACCTGCATTGCATACTTCTCGGCACTTGGCATCCGTACAAGCATGTGCTCGCCCAGGTGAAATGTCCTGTTGTCCCATCCGCTGAACGCAACCTGCCGAATATGTAACCCTCTAAATTGCGGAAATTGGGTGTCCACTAAGTTGCGCACAAGTGTGATGTCTATAATTACTTGCTCATTACCCATTCTCTATGCTAGACCTCTTCTGTTTACCTAAATTAGAATCCTATCAAAAAGATTTATGCTAGTTCCAAAAACTTACTGTTGCTATACTTTAAGTGATTTAGATTTTTTCTTTTCTCCACAATACATCTTACCTGATACGAATAGAGCTGCTATAAGATAAATAAGATTCCATGTTGCTAAGGAAACGCCAAAAATATAATGAGGTTTATCACAAGATGGAGAGTAATTAGGGTTTAATAGATTATTTCTCAGCTCTTCTACGCTAACGTTACCACTTGCTTGCTCTGTACAGCCTAAAATATCATGGAACCAATGAAGCTCAAGGCCTACATGATAAAAAGATATTATCGCATCGATGAGATAGCTGCAAAACATCGCATAGATTAGAATTTTGTTGTCTTTGAGCATATATGCCACTGCAAGCAACCCTGCAATATAGTAGGCTACCCGCTCATATATACATAACTCACACGGCAACATATTGAAAAAATACTCTAGCACGTACGCAAAAATTAGAGCAACAGCACTTGACAGCAGAAAGATTGTAGGAATTCTAGAGTTATTAAGCATAATTTTAAGCAAACTACTACAAAGACTCTTCAAAGTATAAAGCAGAGTATTCATTTTATATAGGGATTTTTATTTTTTTTCAAAAGTAATCTAACTGGTACACCTTCAGTAAAGAAATTTCTTCTAAGGTCATTAATTAAATAGCGTTTATAACTTTCATCAACACTCTCAGGTATGTTGCATATCAAAGAAAAAGCTGGAGGTTTAGTGCCAATTTGAGCGATATACTTCATTCTAACTGCCCTACCTTTTACAAGCGGGTGAGAGTGCCTATCCAAAGCATCAATCAGCCACTTATTCAATTTTGCAGTGCTGATTTTCTTGTTCAAAGATTTGTTTACTTCCAGGCATTTATCTATCACATCACTACAGCGCGTACCCTTCAACGCAGAAATTGTTATAGTTGGTACTTCCAAGAATAACCTAGTTACTTCCTGTTGTTTTACAAATTTTATCAACTTGCTCCTGTCATCTTTATTTATTAAATCCCACTTATTTAAAACAACAATAATCCCTTTCCCTCCCTTAATTGCAGCTTCACCAATTGATAAATCCTGCTGCTCAATACCAACTAGGGAGTCTAGCATTAAAACTACCACATGAGAGCGCTTGATTGATTCTAAGCTTTTTTCAACAAATCTTGATTCTAAGTCATCTATAACATTCGCCTTTCTGCGGATTCCTGCAGTATCAATGAGAGTAATTAGCTCCCCATTATGATCATATACAATATCTACAGAATCACGTGTGGTGCCTGGCTCTGAACTTGTTATTAGTCTGTTTTCTGCAAGTAGACCATTTAAAAAAGTTGACTTTCCAACATTCGGACGGCCGATGATTGCGATCCTCAGCCTACTCAGTTCATTATTAGGTAACTCAGTGTTCTCGTTAAAATTTTCAATAACACCAGCTAATACATCATAAAGATCAACCATGCCAAGATTATGCTCGGCAGAGATATACACCGGGCCAAGAAAATCAAAAAACTGCAAATAATCAACATTTTCGGATTTATGACTCTCACATTTATTTGCTATGAGGATTACAGGTTTATTCATTTTTCTCTTTAGCCACTTTGCAAATTCTTTGTTTCGCTCATTTTGCACTTTTGCATCGACAAGAAAGAAAATGATGTTTGAATTGGATAGAGAAAATTCTATTTGTTCAATAACTTGTAGTGAAAAATTAGTTTGGTCGTTCCATCCTCCTGTATCTATAACTTTAAACTCTAAATCGCTAATTCTGCCTATTCCTTCTCTTCTATCTCGTGTAACCCCTGGAATATTGCTGACCACCGCTGCTTTTCTTCCCACCAATCTATTAAAAAGAGTCGATTTTCCAGCATTTGGTAGGCCTACTATAGCGATTTTTAGCATAATTTAAGAGCACCTTCTATACACAGTAAATTATAACCGAAATCTTGCAATTTAACTATTGACTTTATAGATCACGCGAGCATACTATAACTAGAATTTCTTGTTTTATTATGTCAAGTAGGGGGATATACGGGATATCAAGATATAAATGAGCAGCTTAGTTCTCTAGATGAAGTCAGACATTTTGAAGATGAGGCTATGGATGAGTCTGAGGATGAAGATACGCCTGAATTTAGGGCATCGTGTGAAAAACTCGAAGAA
>NZ_JAAXCS010000072.1:0-6987 GCF_013309895.1 Wolbachia endosymbiont of Atemnus politus
TTTCTAAAAAAGATAAAGAACCGCATGAAATACACTCCTCACTTTCGTTTGTCCAATAATCAACTTTTGGCCATTCTGAATAAAGCTTTTGCTCATTATTTATTTTATCAGTCATATTAATAATCATTACTTATACCTTCTATGCTTATTATAGAATATAGGCAAGTCAACAAAAAAAATACAACTTTCTTTTGCATAACCAATTTATGGTAAGAAATTTTCAAGAAAAACGCAGATGAGCATCGCAGAATACTTGGGAGAAGCGTGATCGATGCAAGAAATGCAACAAGTTCATCTATCTCATTACTCTACTGCTGCTTTAGTGAGAGTCCCATTTCACGGTGTTTAAATCTATTCCTTCTTGTACCATTTCCCAAAGTGGGCTCATCTCTCTTAGCCGCCCAACATTTTTAGCAACAAGATCTGCTGCATATAAAATTTCGTCCTCAGTTGTAAATCGGCCAAGACCAAATCTAATTGATGAGTGCTCAAGATCATGACCGTTATTTAGTGATCGTATGACATAGGAAGGTTCAAGAGACGCAGATGTGCATGCAGAACCAGAACTTACTGCTAAATCCTTGATTGCCATGATGAGAGACTCACCCTCAACATAAGGAAAACTCAAGTTGAGGTTACCAGGAATCCTATTTTCATAGTCACCATTTAAAACAACATCAGGAAATGCTTCCTTTATCCTGCTGTACAAAATATCTCTCAGTCCTTCCAATCTGGTTGCTTCTGTTTCCATTTCTTCTTTAGCAATACGCGCCGCTTCACCAAAACCAACTACAAGGGGAGTTGGAACTGTACCAGAGCGCATACCCCTCTCCTGTCCACCACCACTAATCAATGGCGTTAGTCTAACACGGGGATTCTTTCTACGGACATATAATGCACCTATTCCCATAGGCCCATAAATCTTGTGGCTAGAAAGACTCATAAGATCAATGCTCATTTCACTTACATCTACTGGAACTTTTCCAAAGCTTTGAGCAGCGTCTGTGTGGAAAAATATGTCATGTTTCCTACATATTGCACCAATTTCTTTTACAGGTTGCATTACTCCAATTTCATTATTCGCCATCATCACCGAAACTAGAATTGTTCTATCAGTAATTGCCTCCTCAAGTTTTGACAAATCTATAATTCCGCTTTGCTTAACAGGCAAATATGTAACTTTAAAACCTTTATTTTCCAGATGCCGACAAGAATCCAGAACACACTTATGCTCTGTACAAACAGTTATTATATGATCCCCTTTATTTTTATAAAAGTGAGCAACACCTTTGATCGCCATGTTATTTGACTCAGTTGCACCCGAGGTGAAGATAATTTCTTTGCTATCTGCATTTACTAGATCAGCAATGCGCTTCCTTGCTTTTCCCACCGCTTCTTCAGCAGTCCAACCAAATGAATGGCTACGAGAGTGTGCATTACTAAACTCGCCAAAATAAGGTATCATTACCTCTAAAACGCGAGGATCTACTTTAGTAGTAGATTGGTAATCAAGAAATATTGGTAATTTTACTTTAGTATTATGTGTTTTCTCACTTTTAACGTTCATAAAGTTATCACAGAGACAAGGTTAACAACTATTTAATAACATTAAAACTTAATTTTTTCAAGGTATAATCTTGCTTCAAGTACAAAATCCAACACTAGGATGATGCTCTGGTTCACTCTATAGTGATCATATCTAAATCTATGCCCTTTTTTCCTGCTCACGCACAGGAATGACATTAGACTCCCTGCGAAATAGGAGAAAAAGAGTGAAAAAATAAGAAGAAAAGAGGTTTTAGTAGAGGAAAAATGACAATAAGTTGCAAAAAATTAGCAAAGACACCGTATGTTTTTAGGCAATTAACAGGGTTAACAGTAGCTGAGTTTGGACAATTGGTGGAAAAAGTGAGATCTGAGTGGGAAAAATTGGAGAAACAGAAGAAATGCCATGGAAGAAAGTCGCATGTGCCGATGCTGGAGGACAAGGTTTTATGTACGTTAGTTTATTATAGAACTTATCCATTTTTGGGCTTTTTATTTAACTTGCATAACTCAAATATCTGCAGATTACTGAAGAAAATGGAGCCATTGCTGGCCAAAAAAGTTACCATAACGAAAGATAGAACGATGACCCCTGAAAGGATTTTAAAAATTTTAACCGATGTCACCGAGCAGGCGATACAGAGGCCAAAAGACAATAAAAAGAGAAAAAAAAGCTATTCAGGTAAGAAGAAAGCGACAACAATGAAAACAGAAATTGTAATTGAAGAAAATGGGAAAATTTTGTCGGTGTCAAGGTCACATCGCGGCAAAATTCATGACTTTCGGATAAGAAAGCAGGAGAAATTTTTGCCAAGGAATAGTATAAAATACGCTGATTCTGGGTATCAAGGCTGGCAAAAATTGCAGAGCAATGCCATATAAAAAGTACCGTAAAAAGTCATTGACTCCAGAGCAGAAGGAACATAACAGAAGGTTAGCATCGTTTAGGATGAGAGTAGAAAATAAGATTAGAGAATTGAAGATATTCAAAATTTTGTCGCATACTTATCGTAATTTTCAAAAGAAATATAATATGAGGTTTAACATAATAGCTGGAATTGTAAATTTGAGACACAGCTTTTAATTAATTTTTCGTTTGATCTACTTTACATTCAGGTTATTGCCATATCGCTTCGCAGGGGGTCTAATTTTTCCTCCTATCTACTAATTTATCTCATCATATTCTTTTCCTCATTCCTTTTCAAGACATGCTCTAAGAGTACCAGAAGGGGTGTCATCCCAGCGCGTGACGCTGGGATGACGAGGAAGAGTGAAATTAGCGTTCTTTATTATCATTGCCATTTTCAGCAAAAGCTTCTTCCCATGTGCCTTGAGTTGCTGCACGGCTATATTCTGTTACTCTATTTTCAAAGAAGTTTGTATGTTCAACACCATTTAGTATCTCATCAAGCCACGGAAGAGGGTTATCGTTAATGTCATATATGGATTTAAGACCCAATTGTGTTAACCGTCTGTTTGCAATGTAGCGTATATAATTGCGCACTTCTTCTGCAGACAGCCCTTCAACATCTCCTAAATCAAAGGCAAGCTTTATGAATTCATCCTCAAGCCCAACAATAGTGCGACATGCAGAATATAATTCCTCTTTGAACTCGTCACTCCAAATTTCATTATTCTCTTTAATAAACGTATGAAATAAGGTGATAATTGAATTAGTATGCAAGGTTTCATCCCGTGCTGACCAGGCAATTATTTGCCCCATGCCCTTCATTTTCCCAAAACGTTGAAAATTGAGCAAAATAGCAAACGATGCAAATAACTGCAACCCCTCAGTAAATGCACCAAACACTGCTAGAGTTTTGGCTACGTGTTTTTTGTCGTGTTTTTTGCTTTCCTCAAACTCTAACATATATTCGTACTTTTTTCTCATAGCATCATATTTTAAAAATGCTTGATATTCATTTTCTGGCATACCAATTGTATCTAAAAGATAAGAGTAAGCTGCAATATGTACGGTTTCCATGTTAGAAAAGCTTGCAAGCATCATACATATTTCTGTTGGCTTAAATATATTTGAATAATGTCTCATGTAGCAGTTGTTTACTTCAATGTCCGCTTGAGTGAAGAACCTAAAAATCTGAGTCAGTAAATTTTTTTCCACATTTGAAAGTTTAGTTTTCCAATCCTTCACATCATCAGCAAGCGGAACTTCTTCAGGTATCCAATGTATCCTTTGTTGCTGTAGCCACGCATCATATGCCCAAGGGTAGTTGAAGGGTTTATATATTGGATCTGCTTGCAACAGTGACATAGAACACCTATTATTTCCTGAAGTAAATATTATATTAAACAATATCACAAATCAGTCAATTTAACTTTTGCAAAATTTGACTACGGGTAGTTTATTAGTGTATTATAATTTCACAACAATTTATCAATAAAGATGCGAATATTAATTTCTTTCTTTTTACTGTTTTTAATAAATTGTGCATATACTACTTATGATCATGGAGCTCCGGGCGTTAGTATTGAATTGTGGAGCAAGATAAAAGTAGGTGACGATAAGGAAAAAGTGGTTCACACTTTGGGATCACCAACATTAATATCTAAATTCGATGAAAATGTTTGGTATTATATTTCATATAAAATTAAACAGTCTAATTTCTTAGGGAAAAGAAAGTATAGCAGTAAATCTCTGCAGATTTCATTTGATCAGGATGATAAAGTTGCAGATATGGGAGAAATTGACGTTTCAGAAAGATCTTTAGCTGTTATTAATTGAAAACCACGGCCCATAACTATAGGCCTACAAAAACCCAAGTAGCCCAAAGAAAACGGATTAAATGCTAAAAACTCCTTGACAACCCTCACCAATCTTATTACCATGTCATTCAGGGTATTTCTGACTCAAAACTTGTTTTTGACCTGCAGGATCAACGACAAAAATTTAGTAAAAAACTTAAGGTATTTATTGGCGGATTATATAAATTATTGGGGCTACATGTCTTTTAAATTTTTTCACATGCAGCCAAAATCGCGCTTAAACTAAGCGTCAGCACATTATTACAGCGCCAAGTTACAGTATTATAGGGTCAAAACTCGCATCACGGGGATTCTTTTGCCTTTTTCTTCGTTTGGTAAATTTCTTAATGTTTATCTGGATCTCAATGTCTTGGCACTGGCCTTCCTAGCCTCTTAAACCATAATTTTGGATCTAAGTCCTAACTAAGCATAGAAACCACTTTATCATAGCTTGGCAAAGATTTAATTTCTCCAATTGCAGCTAAAGTGGTTTTCTCGTGCTGAGATAATAGTTCTTCTGCTGCTTTTTTTACGTCAGTAGCGGTAACTGCACTAGTTTTTTCTATTAATTCATTTTTACTGATGTACCTATCGTAGTTGCCATAGTAGTGTCCCAAAGCTTCAGCACGAGAGCCAACGCTTTCACGTGACATTAAAATTTGGGATTTGATTCGCTCTTTTACCCTATTTACTTCTTCTTCCTTTAGGTCATCCGTAGACAATTTTTTCAGTTCTGTCGTTATAGATTTTAAAAGCTTGTCTAGGTTGCCACTATCCGTACCAGCAAAAATGGAAAGCATCCCTGTATCAGTATAGCTAGAATTAAATGAATAGACAGAGTAAGCAAGTCCCTGCTTTTCTCTTACTTCCTGGAATAGACGCGATGACATTCCGCTCCCCAATATAGAATCAAGCACCTTAAATGTGTGATATCTATCGTCATAGCGAGAAACGCTAGGAAAGCCTATTAGCAAATGCACTTGATCTAATTTACGATGCTCCAGATACTCACCACTAGTATAACTTGCACTTTGGCTTTTTTTCATCTCTTTTGAATGGATCTTTGAGAGAAAATCCTTGGTTAACTGAGTAACTTCTTCATGCTCAACATTTCCTGCAACAGCAAATATCGTATTCTCGCCAAAGTAATGCTCATTTATGTAATTATCTAGATCTCCTCGAGCAAAAGATTTTACCGTATCTTGCGTGCCTAAGATCGACCTACCAAATGGTTGATCTTTATAAGCTGCTTCAAAATATTTGTCGAAAATAATATCGCTCGGTGAATCATTGGTTTGAAAGATTTCTTGTATTACAACACCTTTTTCACGCTCCAATTCATCTTCTGGAAACGTGGAATTCATCAATATATCTATTAATATATCAATACCAGTTTTTATATCTTTCTTGAGAACTTTTGCGTAGTAACTTGTGCTTTCTCTGCAGGTGCAGGCGTTGAAAACTCCGCCTATGTCGTCAAAAGCTTTTGCAATTTCAAATGCAGTTCTCGTCTTCGTTCCTTTAAAAGCCATATGCTCTAGAAAGTGGGATATTCCATTTTGATTTGCGCTTTCAGCTCTACTGCCGACACCAACTCGTATACTTAAAGCTACAGAATCAACATCACGCACCTGCTCGGTTATTGTGCGCAGGCCATTATCTAGTTTCGTTACCTGAGGTACATTCATCCTATGTGTTCTTTTTTAAGTTCTCTTCTGCAAAATCCCAATTAATCAAATGATCAAGGAAAACCTTTATATAGTCAATTCTACGATTTTGACAATCTAAATAATAAGCGTGCTCCCAGACATCCATAGTGAGCAATGGCACTTGACCGTGGATTAATGGTAAATCTGCATTTGGAGTCTTGGTGATTTTGAGCTTTCCTTTTTCGAGCACTAACCACACCCATCCACTACCAAATTGGCTTACCCCATGACTCGAAAATTCCTCATAAAATTTATCAAAGCCACCGATATCATCTTGAATTTTTTTTGCCAGAAGACTACCATCTTGAGGCTTACCACCACCATTTTTTTTCATTGAACTCCAATAAAAAGTGTGGTTCCAAACTTGCGCTGCGTTGTTAAACAAAGGAACTTTATCACTGTTACCATGAACTTTTGTTATTAATTCTTCAATCTTCACATGTTTATAATCCGTATTTTCAACTAGTTCATTGAGCTTAGTTAAATACCCCCTATGATGCTTATCATAATGAAAATCCAAAGTCTTTGCAGATATGTAAGGCTCTAAAGCCGTTTTGTCATATGGTAGTTCAGGTAAAGTAAAACTCATATTAACCTCTTTATTTCTGATGGTAGGGCAATATGTGCTCTTGTGCAACATATAATTTGGTTAAAATATTCATAATGTTGCAATTATTCTGAAATAAGTTATAATAGTACAGTAATGTAAATACATTTTTAATTATAGTTTTTTTAGGAGGTTAATATGTCAATATATAATAATTTTAAGCAATATGCTTACAAGGGAACTGTTCCTACTGCAACAGAAAATAACAGTGAAGTTCCACAAAACTGTTTCTATAAGTCTGTTCACTATATCGATAACGTTGTGGGGCCAGTGAAGGATGCAGTTTTTGGTGTTAGGGAAAGTAAAGATGACCTAGGTGGTAGAAAGCACGAAGTTTATGGTATGATAGGGCATGTTGTTCTT
>NZ_JAAXCS010000073.1:0-6867 GCF_013309895.1 Wolbachia endosymbiont of Atemnus politus
GATCCGGATAGTCCTGGCGAGGTTTGTCAAGGAATTTTTATCCGGCTAGCTACTTTGTTTTACAACATTCTACCTATTTGTCAATTCACACAACTCTAAGGAAGAGTTTTCTAATTTGGCGATAGCATTATTGATTTTACTCAAATCATTTCCTTGTAAAGCTTTTTTTGCGTTTTGCAGTAGATTTTTTAACCTTTGATCAGAGGAAAGATTATTATCGCCTTCAATCAAATGTATGAGTTTGTTGCCATTAATTTTAGCTTCTGCAAGGGAACGAGCCTTCATGTCTTCATCAAAGTTGTTTATTGACTGGTTAACCATATCTTGAACGTCGGCTTCACTTAAGCCAAAACTTGAATTTATTTCAACTGTCTGTTCGATGCCAGTGGTCTTTTCTCTTGCGGTGACAGTTAATATCCCGTCAACATTAACTGTAAACTCTATTTCAATCCTTGCGGAACCTGCAGGCAGTGGCGGTATACCTTTGAGTTCAAACTGCGCTAGAGATTTGTTATCTTCTATCATTTCACGTTCTCCCTGACAAACGTGAATTTTCATTGCTGTCTGTCCATCAATGTAAGTGGTAAACTCTTTTGTTTCCAAGGCTGGCAATGGCGTATTTCTTGGTATGATCTTTTCAACTATCCCGCCCATAGTTTCTATGCCAAATGATAAAGGTAGAACGTCCAAGAGAACGTTCCTATTTTTTGAGCTCGAAGTTAAATCATGAGCCTGCAGCGCTGCTCCCATAACAACTGCTTTATCTGGATCTACATCACTTAGTACTTTATTTCCAAAGAGTTTGACTAGTGAGTCTTTAACTAATGGTGTTTTAGTTGCACCGCCAACTAAAATTACTCCTTTTATATCCTCAATTTTAAGATCTGCATCGCTTATAGTACGAATGACTATATTGACAGTCTTATTAACCAAGGGACTTATTGATTGCTCAAATTCTTCTTTGGTAATTTCGCATTCAAATAATACACCATTAGCAGCACAATCTGGTGTCATTCCAGCGCGTGACGCTGGAATCCACATATTTTTTCTTTCCTGGATCCCAGTGTCAGCTACTTGGATGACAGGAGAAAGTCTAATATTAAATTTAAAAGTACCTGATGTATTTTCACTTAGGTATTCTTTTACAGTACGTAATTCAATAAGTGATGGCCCTGCCATACAAGTAGCTGACGCTGGGATGACACTAGAGCATTCTTTGTTTAAGCCTACCTTTTCTCTATACTTATTAAGCACAGTTGAGCTTAGCAGATGGTCAAAATCATCACCACCAAGTTTGGTATCACCACCAACTGCAAGAACTTGAAACACTCCTTGGTGTAATTTCAATATTGAAATATCAAATGTTCCGCCACCGAGGTCATAAACTGCATATATTCCACTGTTATTGTTCTTTTCAATCGAGTAAGAAAGCGCTGCAGCGGTTGGTTCGTTGGTAAGGCGAAGAACTTCTATGCCAGCGAGCTTTGCTGCATATTTTGTTGCATTGCGTGCTGAATCGTCAAAGTAAGCTGGCACAGTAATAACTGCTTTTTTTACTTTTATTCCTGTAGATTTTTCTACTCTCTTACATAAAGCTTTTAATATTTCAGCAGAAATCTCAATAGGAGTAAGATATTTTTCCTCCGAGCATCTGACCCTAATAACTTTTTCACTTTCGTCGTCTATTTCAAAATTGATGCCTTCTTTGTGCAAGTCTTTGACACTTTTACCCATTAAACGTTTTATCGAGTAAATTGCACCTGAGCCAACATCGTAGCCGGTTTTCAATATGTTATTTTCATATGAAAGAGCAGAAGGCAGTAGCTCACGTCCTTGTTCATCTTTAAATATCTCCACGTTACCAGCTTCATTTACCATGGCAATTAAAGAATTGGTAGTACCAAGGTCTATACCAAAGACTACTTCATTTGAATTTGGTTCAGAAATTTGAATTGGCCGCATTTTTCTTCATTTCCTCAAGTGACTTGTATAAATATTTCAATCTCAGAACCTGCGTATTAGCTTCGCCAAAATTCTTTGCAGCAAAAGCATTAATTAGGTTTTTAGTGCAACCTTTTATTTTTTCATCAATCATCCTACTTGCAAATTGTAAGTCATCACAGTCCAGCAAATATTCTCTTATTTCCATTGATTCATTTAACACTTCAGAATTCAGATGATCATTTTGGATTTCTACACCAAAATGATCTAGCAAATGCTCGGCACGTTTTAGGGGTGACTTTAGTATCTGATAAGCTTTATTAATATTTGCCATGTTTTTAGATTGTCCTTCACTTATATCAGTTTTGCTTAGCTCAATATATTTTTTCTCTAACTCATCAAAGTTGATATTAAAAGCTGGTTCAATCTCAAACAACGCAAAATAGTTACTAGACATGAAAACTCTCTCCACAACCACATTTTCCTTTCTCATTAGGATTTTTAAAAACAAAACCCGATGAGAATTTTTCCTCCACGTAATCCATCTCAGAGCCAAGGATAAACATGACAGATTTTGGATCAATCAGCACCTTAACTTTTTGGCCATCACTGCAGTTTTCTTCAATTACCGACTCTAAAGGACGAATATCATATGCATATTCAATATCATACTTTAAACCAGAACATCCTTTTTGTTTAATGAGCACTCTTATTCCTATTGCTTCTTCAATGTTAGTATGCTGTTTTTGATCCAATAAATACCTTATCCTTTCTACTGCTTTCGCAGTTATAGTAATAAGTTTTTTATCTTTCTTCGCAGCATTTACTCCTTGATACTTACTCATAGCTATTTTTGTTTATTTTGGTAATCATGAATAGCAGCTTTTATAGCGTCTTCAGCAAGCACCGAGCAGTGTATCTTCACTGGCGGCAAAGACAACTCTTCCACTATTTGCGTGTTTTTTATCTTCGTTACATCCTCAATAGTTTTTCCTTTGATCATCTCTGTGAGCAAAGAGCTTGAAGCGATAGCAGAACCACAACCGAAAGTTTTAAATTTTGCATCCTCGATAACGCCTTTGTCATTGACTTTTATTTGTAATTTCATCACATCGCCGCATGATGGTGCACCTACCAAGCCAGTGCCAACATTTGGATCATTTTTATCCAGAGAACCAACATTCCTTGGATTTTCGTAATGATCTAAAATTTTCTCATTATAACTCATAAAATTACCTATAAACCACTGTCCTAGATTATAACATATTTAGGTTGAAAATTAAAGAAAAACACTAGTATTACGGGAATTTTGAAAGTAAAATTCCCGTAATACTAGTGTTTTTCTTTACAAATACACATAATACGTGTATTTCTTTACAACCAGCGTCTCTATGTTGTCATTAAGTTTATAATTTAAAAAGGAGTATTCCCTTGAGTTTGTTTAGTAACCTTTATAAAGGCTTGTTAAAAACTTCTTCTCGCTTTAGCGACGGGGTGAAAAGTATTTTTTCTGGCAAAAAAAAATTAGATCAGTCGCTTTTGGATGAGCTAGAAGAGTTACTAATTAGCATGGACGTTGGTCATAAAACTTCCAAATTAATTATCGATAGGCTCACAAGCATCAAATTTGACAAAGAAGTTGAATATAACGTTATCACACAGCAGTTAATGAGCGAAATAGAATCGATATTGAACCCTGCTGTGCAACCGCTAATTTTAAACAAAAAACCACATATAATAATGGTATGCGGAGTGAATGGTAATGGTAAAACCACAACTATAGGCAAACTTGCGTATAAATATAAGGAGATGGGAAAATCTGTTATGCTTGTTGCGTGTGACACATTTAGAGCTGCTGCTAGTGAACAGTTAAATATCTGGGCAGAACGTTCTGGTTGTTCTATTATTACTGGAGAGCATGGTAGTGACTCTGCAAGTGTGGCATATAGAGCTGTAAGTCAAGCTATAAAAGACAACGTTGATGTTGTTTTGATTGATACGGCAGGAAGGTTACAAAATAATGTGAACCTTATGGAAGAGTTATCAAAAATATATAGAACGATAAAGAAATTGGATGACACTGCCCCTCACGATGTTATTTTAGTTCTTGATGCAACTACCGGCCAAAATGCTTATAGCCAATTAGAGGCATTTAGCAAAATGGTTAATGTTACCGGGCTAATCGTAACAAAGCTAGATGGCACCGCTAAAGGCGGAGTAGTAATTGGACTTGCAGAAGCTTATAAGGTAAAGTTACATGCTATAGGAATTGGCGAACGTATAGAAGACTTGAGGGAATTCACTAGTAAAGAATTTGCTAGAGCACTATTTAACTGTAATTGAAGATTTCTTTCAACTCCTTTATGTGATCAAGCCTTATTATTTCAATGTCATGAGAAGAATAATTGCCATTTTTAGGCATAATTGCTTTTTTAAATCCAAGTTTTTTTGCTTCTTTGAGCCTCAGGTCAGCATGTGAGATGTTTCTAATCTCGCCTGAAAGTGCAACTTCGCCACAAATTATCAAAGAAGCTGGTAGCGGTAAATTCACTATACTTGAAATGAGGGAGGCAGCAACAGCAAGATCAGCCGATGGTTCCTGTATTTTAAATCCTCCTGCAATGTTCAGATAAACTTCTTTTTTTTGTAAAGACATTTTACAACGAGCATTTAGCACGGCGATGATCATAGCTAATCGATTAATATCCCATCCAACTACTGCTCTTCTTGGATTTTCCATGTTCGTTCCTGCTATCAACGCTTGAACTTCCATCAAAATCGGTCTTGAACCTTCAATCCCTGCAAATACAGCACTGCCAACAATCTCTCTATCATCAGCATTGCCTGCTAGAAATAACGCTGATGGATTATCAATAGGCAAGAGTCCTGCTTCAGACATCTCAAAAATGCCAATTTCATTTGCAGGGCCAAATCTGTTTTTGATAGCACGCAAAATGCGGTATTGATTGCTATTTTCACCTTCAAAATATAGCACCGTATCTACCATATGTTCCAAAGTTTTTGGCCCTGCTATATGTCCATCCTTAGTTATATGACCCACTATTAAGAGGGCAATACCATGCTGTTTCGCAAGAACGGTCAACTCATGAGCGCAAGTGCGAACCTGGTTTACAGTCCCTGGTGCTGATGTAATTTTACTATCGTATATCGTTTGTATAGAATCAATAATCAAGAATTTTATATTTCTATTTTCTCTTATCGTTGTTACTACATCAGCTAAAGATACTGTAGATAAAAGCTTAATTTTAGGCTCGTTTATGTTAAGGCGCTTTGCTCTGAGGCTCACTTGCTCCAAAGATTCTTCGCCGGACACATAAAGACATTCGAGAGAGAAAAGTTGTGCAACATTAGCTGCAATTCTAAGCAGAAGGGTAGATTTTCCAACTCCAGGTTCGCCACCAATTAAAATGCTTGCACCTTGAACAATACCACCACCAAAAACTCTATCTAATTCTTCTATTCCTGTTAAAAAACGATCTGGGGTAATAATTTCATTGTCCGATAACGCCTTTATTGAAATTGGTGCAGATGCACTTCTTATTTCTGTTTTTACCACTATTTCTTCAACAACCGTATCCCAGTTGTCACATGCGATACACCTTCCTACCCACCTGCCAGTGCTATGACCACAGGATTGACATACATATACAGTTTTCATAAAAACTAAAGTTATTTTTTGTGATTGTAATAAAAATTAGCTAAATAGGCGAGGTAAATTTAAACGCCAAACCTAATAGACGTTGCAATGTTAAGATAATTTTCATCAGTTGTGCCGTTCAAATTCATGCACACTAATTGCCTAAGTTTCCGGACAACCTCCAATTTACCTTTCCCTCTCACTTGAGTTTCCCAATCCAACGTAGGGTAAACTATCCATACATGTTTTTAATATTTCTTCCTTTGCATCACTATTCAGTCTATTACTAAACTCCTGACACTTTCTCTCAAGAGCTGCATGTGTAGTTATAGTATACATTACTGTTTCAGGTGATAACTCCTTACGAATCTTTTCTTGCTCTTCCTCAGAGAAATTGCTAAGGATTTCTCTAGCTGTTCTGGGGAATAATTCTTGTACAATCGTTTTTTTTATCATTTCACTGGCTTCCTTTTCATCTAGTGTGATAACCACTAATGGATGAAAACCAGATAAAGACTCAAACAGTTTATTGTACGTTCCACCTGCACAACTTTGACCTTGGTTACCATAAGTTGTTGCTGCATCTATAAGACCTCTTACAAACATATCCTTTCTATTTTTTATATCTCCATCGCTTAAAGGAACTGTTTGGTCTACTGTTCCCGTGTCTCTATCGTTACAAGCTTTCCAGCACAAAATGGCTGCTTGCTTTAGTGTTAATTGGCTATAATTGTCTTTAAAGCTATCTCCTGTTGTGTTGATGAACCTCAAGCACCCAAGCGCATGAGTTTTTTCTTCTGCTTTCAATTCATTTGACTGTTCAATGTATTTCTCAATATCAGTTGTATTTCCTCTATTTAGCCGTATATAGAACTCTTCCTTGCTTAGGTCCACTCTATATTCATCTATGAGTTTATCAACACTTAAGTTTATACTAGAAACTGCATTTGGATCGTGAGTAGTTTGTGCAACAAAAGGAAAGACATCAACTAAACCATGAATAAGAAGCGGTCTTTCTTCTTCCGGAGCTTCCCGTATTAAGTTAAAAAACTGCCGTATCTCTTCAATGAGTGCTCGGTTTAGTAACCGTAAGAAGAATATAGGCAGTGCTAAAAATACACAAGAAATAATAATACATACGGTTAAAATAGCCTTTAATGTCACTCTAATGATATTTTTTGGCCAGGCTGATAATTTCGTTTCATTTTCTTTTGGTTTTAAAAAATAACCTACTAACCATGAATACAAAATGAACTGTATAAGAAAAA
>NZ_JAAXCS010000074.1:0-6814 GCF_013309895.1 Wolbachia endosymbiont of Atemnus politus
AATGTATATAAATATTAATCTCTATCTTAAAATCTCTCATTTCCATAATTAATTATGACAAATTTCCAGGTTTCTTTTTGATTTTTTTTTTTGGTATTTTTTTTTGTTTCTATCTTTCTCTTTTCTCAATAGTTATCCTTATATTTGGAAAGAAGACATAATATTTAAGAAAAAATAATATGTATATAGCCACATAAAAATATATATCCATGTATATATATATATATACTTGTATATAGATTTCTCACATGGACCTTTCAAAGGTCTACGAGAGTGTACTATGGAGGTACAAATAAATAATGTTTAATGTTTAATGAGCAAACGGCAATGAAAATCCACGTTTGTCAGGTAGAACGTGAAATGATAGAAGATAACAAATCTCTAGCACAATTTCAACTAAAAGGTATACCACCACTGCCTGCAGGTTCTGCAAGAGTTGAGATAGAGTTCACAGTTAATGTTGACGGAATATTGACTGTTACTGCACGATAAAAAAATCATTGGGATTGAGCAAGTAGTAGAAATAAATTCAAGTTTAGGCTTAAGTGAAGCCGATATTCAAGATATGATTAACCAATCAATAAACAATTTTGATGAAGATATGAAAGTCCGCTCCCTTGCAGGAGCTAAAGTCATTGGGAATCAACTCATGCATTTGATTGAAAGCAACAATAATCTATGCGCTGACAGAAAGCTGAAAAACCTGCTGCAAAATGCAAAAAACTTTACAAGGAAATGATTCAAATGAAATTAATAATGCCATTGCTGAGCTAGAAAACTCTTCCTTAGAGTTGTTTGAATCATCAAATAAGTAGAATGTTGTGCAACATTAAATAAAGTAGCTAACTGTCATAGAAACTCCTTCCCGCCAACCAATTACCATGATAATGAAGCTAAGCATTTAGTAACCGTTCACGGATTGCTAAAATGATTAAGTAGCTATAGCTACTAGATTTTGTAACTTTTGAAAAGGACTTTGACCATTTAGACGTGATGTCAAAAATATCGACAACAATCTTTCTACAAATTTCTCTCCCCGTTTTGACCAAGTGAAAAAGATATTCTTATGATAGATTGCATAGCGACTAATTTGCCGTTCTGTTGGTTCTCTCTATTACTTTAGGTTTACATAAAAACTTCCACATCATATCCTCAGACCTTAAACTGCCATTCTCGAGGCTTGAGTACAATTCTTGTCATTTTACGTAAAAAATGCTTTCCGAATTTTTCTCATCAGTCGATAAAATCGCAAATTATCTATCAAATTTTGTTTTTTTGACTTATGTACTGCAAATACACTGTTGCTAAGTGACTTGAGCGTTTGGCCAATTTTGCTTACTTCAGCATTTTTACTGTGAGCAAATCTATTGCCAAATGTGCCCAACATATTTGCCTATTTTCATAACTAAAATAATTGTATGCAGCGGCTACGCCATCATATTCTGGCACCTCCTTACCACGAGACTCTTCTACTTTTAAAAGTGTCAATTCTTTATTCCAGCCTCTTTTTCCTTCATTTCTATGTCCTGTTTCATCTATATGTCAATACTCACTTTTTTTCCAATTCTTCCTTCATTTTTTCATATTCAACTTCACACTTCTTTGATACACTGCGTTCAGTATTTGAAACTAAACCAAGTTTAGGTTGAATATGTTGCTTAATATTTGTGTAAAAGAAAAGACTTGATCTGACAAACAAGAATTAACTGACAGAAGAATTGAAAACTAATATCAGAAAATTGTTCAATGCTACTAATGTTTTTCTGAAAAGCAATATGTTTGCTATCAAAAAATATCTGCATAGCAGTACTCACCAGAGTAAGGCCTTACTTCAGTGTAAGAACGCAACCAAAATCGATCTGAAAATCTTCTAAAGAATTGTAGATTTTCTTTCTAAAGATAAAGTTATAACACTCATCATCTATGAAATCTCTCACATATTCCATTAGTTTGTGGAGAATTGGCTTTAGTTCTAGAATATTTTCGATTCCCAAATATAGCTATGATTTTCAAGCTTGCCGCAATACTCTGCACCTCGATCTGTAAGAACACGTAATAATCGCACGTTTTGCTCATCAAAAAACCACTCTGTCGTTTAGTAAATCAGCAGCAGTAATTGTTGTTTTATCTGTGTAGAGTTTGGCAAATGCACCCGAGAATAAGTATCAACAAAAGTCTGCTCTTCATATACCTTTAATATTAATTAATATAAATTAATAATTACCTACATAATAGGTATCTTGAGAGCCTAAATAACCTGGATGCTGGGTATCAATTTCACCAAGATTTGTTCTTTTGCTTTTCTAAAGCTGCAAGTTGTTCTTCTCTTAAAATTTTGAGCTATTTTTGCTTCCAGTGCCTTAAGTCTCTTTATTAAAGTCTCAAGGTCAATTCTAAGCCATACATCCTCCTTGAGAAATCCTCTTTTTCTTAGTTCATTTGCAGTTCTTTCTTGTCCATATGCTGGAAATTCCGTAGCTATACTAATTATCGCTCTTTCTATGTCTTCGGAGACCCTATTAGCTAACAGAGGTTTTTCCTACTTATTTCATGTTTCTCCTCCATTTTCATATAGTTCCTTGAATCTACAAAATGTATCTCTCCATCACTTTACATGCTTGGGACACATTTCCCAGTTGTTTTCTCTAGTTTTGGTTTTAGTATTTTTGTTTGCTCATATCTAACACTCATTATTTGTATTATTTTATAACTTACTTACTCTTAGTGTCAGCTGTCTAGTAGAATTAACTATTGCATTCCAGAACAATTTATTATTTTCGTAAAAAAACATCCAAACTTTCTCTCCACTTTTTCTGGGTAAGGTCAAACTCTTTATAATCTGCCAATCCGGTAGTTCTGTTTGCTATTTTTGACTCATTGTCAAACCTCCATTTTTTATATCAATTTATTATTTTATTTCTCGGTTTGACACAGTTTATTTAGCACTCCGCAATTTTCAGAAAAAATACAACCTGAGGTTTATGCTGGTATTGTGAATCTTAAGCACGCCTTTTAATAACCTTGAACCCTCCTTTCCTTCTTTGTATCGCAAAGAATCAGATTAAGTCTTGCCTTTTACAAATGATGAACCGCTCAGTTTTCTCTTCCTTTTCTGTTTCAATTCATACCTCATCTGCCCTTTTGTTAAAAAAATTTGTTGAGGTTATTTGATAGCTGATTCATCATTGGTTCTTTCACTAAAAACATATTTGGGAGCATATTATTCTGTCTTTTTGTACCTTCTTTCCTTAAATTGACCAGTATGGTTTATTTAACACTTCCTTACTTTTCGATGTAATATACGTTCTTTTCTTTTTCTAATCTTTCTTGCTCTTCAATACAATGTATAGCAAGCGGATTGGCTTTCAGTCTTTCAATCCCTATTTCTTCTCCTGTCCATTCACAATAGCCGTAAGTACCTAATTTTATTTTTTCTAATGCCTTCTTAATTTCTTCTCTTCTCTCTTTTCTCCGCTCGATCAGTTTCTCATTTCCACTATCTTCATCAGAGCAATATATACTATCTTCTAGTTCTTGTTTCTCTAGCTCAGTAAGCATCGATTGCAACTTTAAGTTGAAGTATTCCATCTGTTTTACGCTCATGTATTCTTCATCTTCTGAAGGAGTGTAACCTTATGATAATTTTTTTTGGTAACTCTTCCATAATTGCATTATTAATTAAATAATAAAATCTGTATATTCTATGAATAAGAAATTATACTATCTCAAAGTAAACACTATAATTTATAATAAACATTTAAAAGCCTAGTATTAGCGGCTTGTTAAAAAAAAATAACAATAAACAATAACAAATTCATCTATATAATATGAATTCTGATTGTAATGTTAAGCTTATCTTCATTTACACTTGAAAATAACAGTACACAGGAAGTTATGTTATCATTTACATGGATATGCGCTACATTCGTTCTGCAAATCTCCACAAATAATTTATTTGCTTCTGATTATCATGACGCAATATTAGAGCAAATCTTCATACACACAACCACTTTCCTCTAAGTTTATAATTGCTTATAAAATTTTTGCCCACTGGTTATTGTTTGGGTTGCCGATTTCAATAATTTCTTCCATTTTTAGCTTCGTAGTGCTGGGTAGAATTAATGAATACTCAGTAGCAATTGGCTTATCTTTGTTATTAAATAGGCTGATAGTAATTAATACTTCAGCTACTGGAAATGCATTAATGATCGGTCAAAACAATTTGGCGTCAGGAATATCACAGATTCTTGTTTTGCCGATCACAATGCCAACTTTTGTATACTTTAAATTACTAGTTCAGTTTGAAAGTTTATCTTTGAATATTCATATATTACTTATTACTGCGTTAATTTTTGCCATTCTGATAGTTAATAGCACTATAGCTGCCCATATGGCTCTTAAATTTGCTGTAGAGCAGGATTAGAAAGTTTTGTCATATTCCACAGAAGAACTGCTGCCGATAAAGTTTAAGCTTACTAAATACATTTCTGTAGATTCAGATCTACTTGATTTTGGTTTGAAGTATTTTACTATTTTTGAACATTTTTTTTAACTCGTCGCAAAAATCTTTGACAGATTCTCCTTGAAAATTTTTTACTACAAACTTACCGCCATGATTTAGGAAATGCTTTGCAAGATTCAATGCTGCTTCGCATAGAAGCATGATTCTTATATGGTCCAACGATTTTAAACCACAAGACTCTGGGGCCATATCAGATAAAATTACATAAAATTTTTAATATTTAAATCTTTCCATTAAAATTTCAAGCTCGTTTATAATATCGCATTGTACATATTCTACTCCATTAATCGTGTTTATTGGCTTTATGTCAACGGCAACTACATTTGCTCCTTTCTGGGATGCAACTTATGACCATCCACCGGGAGAAGCGCCAAGGTCAATAATATTTTGTCCCTTTTGGAGCAATTTAAATTTATTATCTATTTCTATCAACTTGTATGCCGAGCGCGAACTATATCCATCCTTTATTAGTTTTTTGTACATACCTGTCATTTAAATAACGATGCAACAACCTGGTTGAAGATAATTTTCGAACTTTAGCTGTTTTTACTCTAGCTTTTATCGCTGGTAACTACTTACTATTAATTATGTCTTTGAGCTCTTTTTCAACTACTTCTTTCACCAGTGTATGTAGATACTTATTTAGCCATTCCGATAACTAAGGTTTTAAAAGAGACGTAACTAATTACTCAACGATGAGATTTGCCTTTTTTGTTGCTTACGCTGTAATTTATTTTGCATCTTTTCAAGTAGCTCTTTAATCTTTATCATATTTTCTTTCAAAACTAGATGATCATTATTTTTTACTTGTAAGCTACTATTAACCACTCTATCACTGCTAATTTGGGTATTATGCTGCAAGCGAACACCTTTTTCATTCTCTAAATCGTGGCTATGACTGTTGAGTTTGGTATTATCGAAAACCATTTCCTCGCTCTGATCATTATTGTTGATGTCTTCTTTATCCTCGTTTCTATTACCTTCTTCTGGATCTTCCAAGTACGTCTCTTCAAGGTACAGCACATCATCATCTTCTTTCTCTTTTATTTTCACTTTAATCATTTGCGTTTTTACCAGATATAGCTTTTTTATATCCTCTAGGATATCTTTTACAGATGGATTATTTTGTCCATCATTGATAACGCTAATAACATTAAATATAGAAATCTATACTATTTATCGTAAAAAGCAACTTGTAAACACTGATCACGTAATCACTTTGTGCTTCAACTAAATCCGAACGTGCTTTAAATAATGCATCTTCAGTGTCCAAAAGCTCAGTTGTGCTTTTTAAATTGAAGTTGACTTCTTGCTCAACTCCTTCTAATGCTAGGGCTACTGCTTTTTCGGCCTCTTGACTTGCTTTAATAACAGCCTTTGCTGTCAGGACGTTATTCCAAGCATTTAGACCCCTTTTTCTATATTCTTCACTGTCTCATAATAATCATGAATGGATCTTTTTGCATCCATTCTAGCTTGACTTACACCGAAAGCATTCTTTCCTCTCTTAAAGATTAGAACATCAAGAGTAAAACCAATCCTGACATTTCCTAATATCTCCTCGAATAAGGGCTTCTCTTTCTTGCTCAAATCAAGATTTGTACTTTTTTATTTGACTTGCAGCAAGATTTAAAGATTGAAGCAATTTAGAGGTTGCAGCTATCACTCCCATTCCGACTGCTCTTTTTTGATAAACTGCTGCTTTTAGAGACAGATTATTGGTTTTTGCTAATTATAAACACTCGGTTAGTTCCGGGAATGTAAGGTAATTTATCATTAGCTTCATAAAGTTCATCAGGATCTTCACCAACTAAGTGAAAGTAAGAAATGTTTGCCAATTTTAATTTGCCTACAGCATCGACTCTTTCTGACACTGAAGATGAAAATTTTGCTTTTGCTAGTGAAACTTCAGCGTTGGTCACCTCTCCAAGGGAAAGACGTTTTTTCATCGCTGAAAAGTGCTCTAGAGAAACGCGCTCTTTGTGCTCTCTCAATTTTAATTTTTCTGTCCTTCGTAAAACGTCAACGTATGCTTTTACGGCATTAAGCGCAAGTTCTTGTTTCAACTGTTGAAACCGCATCTTTTCTGCTTTGCGGAGGCTACTTGATACGTTAAATGTGGCAAAAGTGCCACCGCCGTCTATTATTTTTTGGTTCAAAGTGAAACTTTTGTTGTAATTAAAGCTCTTATCAAAGCTGTATCGCAAATAAATATCTGGCAGAAACCCAGCTAATCCAGAAGACTTTAGCTGCCTTTCTGTACTTTTATATTGGTAGAAATGAGATTTTAAT
>NZ_JAAXCS010000075.1:0-6623 GCF_013309895.1 Wolbachia endosymbiont of Atemnus politus
AACGACCAAAAAGCTCAACGTGGGATGCAGCAGGATCTGGCCGAAGAGTGATGTATTGGCAAGGAGAGTCAGGAAGCATAAGCAATTTGCTGTCACAAAGCCTTGAACATCTGCGTAGTCGTTCAGGTGATATGGTGAGAAAAAACCCGTATGTAGCAAACATTGTAGATGCGATAGTTAGCAATTGCATTGGCACAGGGATAAAACCGCAGTCAAAGGCTAAAGATCCAGAATTTCGGGAAAAAATCCAAGAATTATGGCTGAGATAGGCCTATGAAGCAGACAGTAGCGGAATAAATGTTTTTTATGGATTACAAGCCCTAGCATGCAGAAGTATGATTGAGGGAGGTGAATATTTTGTACAGCTGAGAACGAGAAAACCTGAAGATGGCCTTTGTGTACCACTGCAATTACAAGTACTTGAGTCTGAATATTTAGATAATAAAAGTAATCAAACCTTAGCCAATGGCAATGTTATCCGTAATGGCATAGAATTTAACCGACTCGGCAAAAGAGAAGCATATTACCTCTTTCGAGAACATCCTGGCGAAGGTTACTTTGAATAATCAGTTCGTGTGCCAGCAAACGATATTTTACACATCTACAGACCACTAAGATCTGGACAAATACGAGGAATATCGTGGCTTTCTACAGTACTTTTAAAGCTCTATGAACTTGACCAATACGATGATGCAGAATTAGTAAGAAAGAAATCAGCAGCGATGTTTGCGGGATTTATTACCAGACTTGATCCTGAGGCGAATATTATGGCAGAAAGTGAAAGTAATGAACAAGGTATAGCTATTTCTGGCTTAGAACCAGGAACTATGCAACTTTTTGACCCAGGAGAAGACATCAAATTTTCAGAACCATCAGATGTTGGAGGAAGTTATGAAGCATTCATGAGACAGCAGCTTCGAGCAATAGCGATAGGCATGGGAATAACATATGAGCAGCTAACTGGGGATCTGAGAGGCTTCATTATTCATCGATAAGAGCGGGAATAATAGAATTTCGTAGGAGGTGCGGAATGTTACAGCATAATATTTTGGCATTTCAGCTTTGCCGGCCAGTATGGTGTAGATGGTTAGAATTAGCCATACTCTCTGGAGAAATATGGGTGGAGATTGGGTAGAAAAGGGGCAAAAGAGGTAAAATGGGTACTACGGGGTTATGTTCTGTAGATCAGCTAAAAGACCAACAAGCACAGCAAATGGCGGTAAGGAATGGGTTTAAAAGCAGGTCAGAAGTGGTATTAGAACTGGGTTATGATGTAGAAGAAATTAACCAAGAAATTGCTGCAGATTAAAGACGAACTAGTGAGTTGGGTTTAAGTTTTGACTCTGATGTACAACATTCTAATTTGGAAATACTATAAATGACTTTGCTTAATAATAAACCAATTATTATAGAAGCTAGAAGTTTTGACGTGTTGTCATTATGGCCAAAAAATCAGCCGATCTTCAAAAACATCAACCATGTAACAAAAGATAGTGAAGAAGGAATAAAAGTTATACCGATACATGGAATTTTGACCAAGAAGCCGGGATCTTTTAATGATATTCTAGGAATGACAACATATGAGCAAATACTACTCTACCTTTCTCTAAATGGCGAATAGCTTTCCTTCTTATATAAAGCTCACATACAGTGGCCATAGGTATTGCAGATAACACCCTGGAATTCACCGAATTTTTCTCTAAAAAGTTTTGTAAAATTAAGGCATTGATTATAGTTGCAAATATTCCAATGTAATCGCTGCTTGCTCTTTCACAACCACGTAAAGATGCAGATGCGCCGCGAAAGATATCACCACCACCAACGACGATACATACCTGAACTCCTAGCTTGTAAACAACCAATTTCCTTGTTCTTTTAACTTTCTTATTACTGCATCGTTGGCATCAAAAACGTGAATTCCAGCTAAATACGAAAATTTAGCAATAAATTTTCCACTGTTGTCAATTGGACAAATGGCTGGAATATCATGGCTTTGGCAAAGGCAAAAATCATCTTCACCAAATCCAGGAGCAGTGTGTACAACATCAGTACCATCTTCTTCTATAACGTAATCGGCAACGAAAACACGAAATGCATTTTTTTTGTGTCTTTAAAGTAATCAAACAGTGGTTTTTATAAGCAAGACCAACCAGATCATCTGCTAATTCAATATGAGAAAATGCTGAATAGTGAAAATAGCATTTAAACAAAGAAAGAGTTGGGGAATATTGAGAAGAAGAGGCAAAAACTTGCTAAGGTACTAGGTGGCATTAGAGAAATGGGAGCAATTCTAGATATTTTATTCATCATTGATACTAATAAAGAACACATTGCAGTTAAAGAGGCTAAAAAATTGGGAATTCCAATAGTTGCAGTGCTTGATACTAACTCTGATCCGGATGACATCACTTATCCTATTACCAGGAAATGACGACTCAAGAAAATCAATAGAGCTCTACTGTAAATTAGCTGCTGACTTTATATTAGTTGGAATGGAGTCTAGTTTATAGCAAGATCTGGAGTCAAGGTTGGTGATTTAAAGGGTGACGAGTTTATCCAAGAGAAAGGAGATGGCATTATGCAGACCAAAAAGGGGCATAGTAAGATTCATAAAGAAGACGAAAAGGAGGTAGTAACAAATGAAAATGAATCTAGATAGTGTAAAAGAACTACGTGATAGAACAGGGCTTGGTTTAAGTGATTTTAAGAAAGCGTTAGAAGAGTGTAATGGCGATATCAAGAAAGCTATTGATAAGTTACGCGCAGTAGGACTTGCTAAAGCTGGTAAAAAGTGTGATAGAGTAACTTCAGATAGGCTAGTTTCTATGCATTTGAATGAAAATCGTGGTGTATTAATTGAACTCAATTGTGAAACTGATTTTGTTGCAAAAAATGAGAAATTTATAGAATTAATCTCAAATTTAGCGTCAATCGCTCATCAAGAACTCTGTACTAGTGCTGATGAGTTTAAAAATGCCAAGTATGAAGGCGTTGGTACAGTGAAGGAAGCCATTATGAATGGTACATCTGTCCTTGGTGAAAAGTTAGAGCTGAGCAAACTTTTCTAGCTAAAATCTAAGTACGGAGTTATTGCTGGCTATATACATGGTGATGTGCGTAACTTAGTTAAAACTGGGGGCTTAGTAGCACTGTAGTCGTCAGGTGATCAGTCAAAGTTGCAAGAGGTTAGAAAGCAAATACCAATGCACGTAGTTGCTATGAAGCCTGAAGCTCTCTCTATAGATGATTTAGATCATACAAGGTTCTATAATTGAGGAGCAAGTACAAAGCTTAAATAAACCTGAAGAAGTAGCAAGGAAAATAGTAGATGGCAGAATGGCGAAGTATTACGAAGAAGTTGTTTTATTAGAACAGAAATTTAAAAAAGATGATAAAATGAAAGTTTCTGATTTTATAAAATTAAGCGAGTCAAGCGTAAATTCTTCTATTGTCTGATTATAAGTTACTTATTTTGGGTAGTAAAAATTAAGTAGTTAGAAATGACTGCCACAACATATGAAGGAAGTAAAGTAAAATACTCCAGAGTATTATTTAAAATTTCTGGTGAAGCCTTGATGGGATCACGGCCTTGTGGTCACGACACACACACATACACGGGGAAATTATAGATCAATTGTGCAAAGGTATAGCTGATGTATGTTGCTGTGACAAAATTTTAAGCAGAATGGTAGAGTTTAATAAGAAAGTTAATTGGATACCAAACCATAAAAGAGATGGGAAATTTGGAAAATGGCTTGAAGGAGCGCACGGCTGGTCAATTTCACGCAATCAATTCTGGGGTACATCGATTTCTGTGTGGAAATCAGATGATGCTCGGTATCCAAGAATAGATGTGTATGGTTCGATAGCAGAGATAGAGCGAGATTTTAATGTTAAGGGGGATGATTTGCACAGGCTATTTATTGATTCTTTAACAAGACCAAATCCTGATGACCCAATAGGAAAATCAGTTATGCGTTGTGTGCCTGATGTATTTGACTGCTGGTTTGAATCTGGTTCAATGCCGTTTGCGAAAGTCCACTATCCGTTTGAAAATAAAGAATGGTTTGAGAAAAAAAATTCCCTGCGGATTTCATCACTGAATATATAGCACAAACAAGGGGGTGGTTTTATACGCTTTTTGTATTGTCCACTGCTTGATTTGACAGTGAACCATTTAAAAATTGCATATGCTACGGTGTTGTTTTGGATGTAAAGGGACAAAAATTTTATCCAAGCGTTTGAATAGCTATGCGGATCCAATGGAGGTGTTTGATAAATATGGTTCTGATGCGCTGCGTTTTCTAATTCTGTCTGGGTCTATTGTTTGTGGTGGTAATTTGCTACTTGATAAAGAAGGAAACTCAATACGAGACGTTCTAAGGAACGTAATAAACCTATTTGGAACAGTTATCACTTTTTACTATGTATGCAAATGCAGATGGGATTAAAGCTGAAGTTTGTAAGAATTATCAAAGCACTATTGATCGTTATATGATTGCCAAATGTTTTGAAGCTATTGAAGGAATTCAAGCCTCTATGGACAACTATAATTTCCAAGAAGCTTGCAAAGTTCAGATAGATTTTTTAAGTGCTAAATAATTGGTATATTAGTCGCAATCGTGAACGTTTTTGGAAAAGTGATTTGGATCAAGATAAAACCGACGCTTAAATGTTCTATACACGATTTTTTATTACATACTAAGAGCCGTGGCTCCTTTGTTACCACTTATAACGGAGACTATATAGAAGGGCTTGAGTATAGAGAAACATCTGTTAATTTGGCTGATTTTCCACAGTTAGAGGGTATAATAGTGAACTCATTGCCAAAATGGATTTGGTCAGGAAGGTATGCAATGCTACACTATCTGTCAGAAACACTTTTAACATACGTGTCAGACAGCCACTGGGCAGTATGACCATTTATCATCAGTCTTTCTGTGGTCTTCTTGAAGGTGAAAATCAAGAGATGATAAATGATGAGGTAAATGTAAAAAAGCTAGAGCTGGTAAACAAACTTGAAGGTATTGCGTCACTAGAGCTAAATTAAATTTTCCTATGCTTAGAAAGAAGATTCCAGACAAAATCAAGAAACTAGTTTAATATGTTAAGGAAGGAATATGGAAACAGATTGAAAATGAACAAATATTCTTGGGGGATAACTCAGAAAACTACATTATAGACAAAGGTCAGTATGAGCTGTTATTAAAAACAGACAGTGAATAATTCTCTGTGTTTGATAACAACAAAGGGGTTGCTATCCTATACACCGAACTAAGCGATGAATTGACTCTAAAAGGGCTTGCGAGAGATGTTGTGAAGCTCATTCAGGAAACAAGCTGATTTTCATATATCCGATAGAATCAGAGGAATAATCAAAACGGAAGATGAAAAAAATTAAGGAAGCGGTGAACACGTGGAGTGAGAACATAAAAGGGCAGACACTTTCCTTATCTTTAGAAATTAATATAGAAATTGGAACCAACTTCTACTCCAAGGAATATCAAGATTTAATTATTAATATTAAAAATTAAGCTATTAATCAAATTGCATTTTTTTTAATACTCATGTATACTTTAAAGTGAGGTATAACATGGGGGATAATATGAATGATGCTGCTGCAGGTTGTAAAAAAGTTGCTGATTTCAATAACAATGGCTTAGGTGAAAAAGAGGAATTCTTTGATGCGCTGGAAAAACAGGAATCTATTGCTACTTTAGAAGAGGAAGAAGAATTTTTTGATATTCCACTAAGTATATTTCAGTATAAAGGTTATAACTCTGACTTTTTTACTTCCTGGTATAATGCATCAAGCGAAATATTTAAAGAGATAGACAGAGCTTGTCTGGAGAAGCGGGTGTTGAATTTAGCCCTGTCAGTTTTGATGCTTCCTTATGTTGCTTCTGTTGCATTGGGGTTTGTCATATATAACAGACTTAAAGCAGATGGTAAAACACAGATCGATTCGGAGGAGAATAAAACAAAAAAAAAAACAAGTGAAAGCATACCTAAAAGATTGGCATACGGTGTTCTTGCTGCAATAGTGATTATTGTTAATATAGCTGTGCTTGTAGCCTTAATTATCCCTGCAACGCTTGCTTTGGCTACTTTTTATCTTTTGAATATGAAGTTATCTCATTCTTTCATTCTACTGTTAAAATAGGTAGTGGGTTGTATAAGAATGAACACCAGAATATTGAGGTGTCGTTTCGCGAAATGGATGCTGGTAAGTCAGACAATAGGTGAGATATGGGAACTAAATTTCCGCCACAATTTGAGCAGCTGCTTAGAGATTTATATAAATACAAGAATAATAAGCGGGTTGATGTTACACGGGACTTAGAACACAACACCATATTGAAATCCTCGACTAACGTCCACTTAAAAAACGGTCTTGCGCCGTTGCGTAATGAGATCGGAAGTGTGCTTGCAACTTCGATTCAAGGAATCACAGAAGCTATGGAAGAACTGTTGAAGCTAGACAAATAATCTTCTCTGTGTGCAAGACACAGGACTTTCACTTACCTAAAAAATGGTGTTTAAAAATGCTACGTTTAAAACGCTTTAAAATGTTTAAAACACGTAGGTAGTAATTATTAATTATAGGTAGTAATTATTGCACT
>NZ_JAAXCS010000076.1:0-6590 GCF_013309895.1 Wolbachia endosymbiont of Atemnus politus
TCTTTAATAATACCCCAATCATCAGATCTGCCCCTTATTAGCTCAATTAAATGATTTTTATGTGATTGACCAGACCACCAGTTTTTAACACTATTCCACCCTGATGAAATTTTTCTTGCAATCCACGAAATTCCCGTGTGATCAGCAATCCACTTAAAAAACTTTTTTATGCTTTTCCACATATTTTACTCCTTAAATTAATAATAAATTAACTTAATTATTTCATAAATAATTTAATATGTCAACTATTTTTTACTTTAAAGAGAAAATATGTGGTAAAAAAAGTAAAACGGCGCGGAAGTTTTCAGTTCTTGCTTACCTGCAACAATTTAATGGCACTGGTGTTCACAACCTCTCCGCCGACACGCCTCGTGATAAAAAACTTCACATAAGGTTTATTCGTATAAGGATCTCTCAGTATTCTCATCCCTCTGCTATCTACAATCTTATAAGCTTGCTTGAAATCTGCCACTGCAATTACCGGTAGCTGATTGTTCGGTGCAGGTGGCATATCAGAAGATTGATATACCGGTATTCCCATTAAAGTATCCGGAGCTTCAAGCGACAAACTCGGTTGCCAAAGGTATTGACCTGTTTGAGATTTCAGTAGCCTAACGTCCTTCAATGTACTTCTGTTCATCAAAAATGATGCATTTTTAGAGTAATACTCATTTAGAGAATAGTATAGTACCATTATTGCATCGCTATCCAATTTGTCAGTTTTAACTCGCTCTACCTTATTATAACCATTTCCATCTTCATAAGCTAAAATTCCTTTGGGTTGAAAAGTACCCTCACCCTGAATAAAGGCTTCGCTTTCTTCTTTCCTAAAAGTTTCGGCAACTTTTTCTACTAGCCAACTTTCAACATCGACAAATGCATCATCAAGTAGCTTCTGCGATATTTGAGGTTGAGCGTATAACTCGTAAGTTGTAATGGAAATCTTTTGGATTTTAGGTGTATCCGTGTCTTTTGCAAAATCATATTTAGATTTACTGCCACCACTTTCATCATCCACTGTTTCACCACTCCAACCTGCACTAGCACGTTTATAGTCTTCTATAATATAATCCAATGTTTCAGTGGAAATTCTTTGACTGGAACATATTTGCCACATTGGAGACGAGTCAGTTAAGTGCTTGTTTATGCGTTTTACAATATGTGGAGTAACTAAATATCCTCCAATATCGCCATCATCTCCACTGAGAGTTTTGCGTGATAAACCGCTTTCCACTCCCTTGCGGATATAATCAGAAAAATGCTTATCGCTTGTGCTAAAATCTTTACTAACTTCTGGCCGTTGAACTGCAGTTTCAATTAAATCCAAGCGTTCTTTGCAATTATCAATGTTACTATTTATCTTGCATAACTGCTCAACTGTTGCAGAATCAGCACGCCCCTTACTCTCAATTTCTTTTAGCCTGCAATCATTTATTATTTTAAATTGTTCCCACGATGAAACTAACTCATCAACACGGTGAGTAATATCGGTAAGTGACATAATAGCCTCCTTTGAAAATAAAATTAGAATGGAGATAAGACAACTATTGTATTTGTAGGATCTAGTTTTCTTGGTAGCTTACATTACAATATTTGTATTATTTATCTACTGAAAACATAGACCAGAAAAATATATGGTGCTACTTAAGTAGCACCATATATTAAATATGACACTTAACTTAGTTAAGTGAGGAAAAATATGAAAGATAACAACATTATAAATGTCTGTTTTTTTCATGTCAAGCACTTTTTTAATTTTTTTCTGCAGCCTCAATCAAGTTAATGATCTTAATATCAATTCTGCACTATTTGCAGGATTGCCGCTTCTTGTAATGGGCCTGCCAACCACGATATAATCGGCTCCTGAATTCATCGCTTCCTTTGGTGTTGCTGTCCTTTTTTGGTCATCATGACTTGGATCTACACGAATTCCCGGAGTAATAATATTAAAGTCTTTACCACACTCTTTGCGCACTTCTTGAGCCTCCAGCGCTGAGCAGACTATACCATGCAGCCCAATCTTTTTTGCAAGCCTTGCAAGCAAAATTACCTGCGATTTCACCTCTTTTGCTACTCCAAGCTCATTCAAATCTTCATCGCTCATACTAGTCAGCACGGTTACCCCAATCAGTTTCATTTCTGTACCTTTCACTACACTTAGAGCTTCCTTTAGCATTCTTGTTCCACCACTGATATGTAATGTTAACATTTCAACACCCAGAACCTTTATTGCTTCAACTGTTTTAGCTACAGTGTTTGGAATATCATGCAATTTCAGATCCAAAAAAATTGGTACATTGCATTTCGTAACTTCTCTTACTCCAGAAGGACCATGAGCAGCGAAAAATTCTAACCCCAGCTTTATCATACTAACTTTATCACATAGAGTATTAGCCAAAGATATGGCTTCATCCAAATCTTGCGTGTCTAGAGCACATACTACTGGGTTCATTACATACTTCCTCGCATAATCTTTCTAGACTATAAGAATAACATTGCATTTCGCAACTTCTTTTACTCAGAAAGATATAAAAATCCTATAGGCATTAGCCAGGTCTCATTTGAGTTCTGTGTTAATGTAGAACATCAGTAGCGTCCAACCGGAGTAGAACACCTACTGATATATCCGAGATCTTCTGCCGCATGCGAAGTTTCATCTGGTAAACATCGTGCGACTTCTTCTTCCAATACAGAACTTATTTTTTGCATTACTTGTAATATTACTTTTTTATCATCACCTCTAATTTCTTCACTTCCTTTTACTAATCTTTCTATCTCGCCTATTATATATTCTATCATCCATTGCATGAAATCCACTTCTTCTTTTTTCTTTTTTGATAAATCTTCCTGGAGTTGCCTTATCTTATTATCTTGCTCCAAAAGTAAACCTTTCAATTTTTTTACCCGATTACCATAACGTTTATTTATCTCTTCTAGCTCAACAGACTGACTTCCGAGGAGATCATTTGCATCATTTAATTCTTTAGACTGCTCTTCTAATTTTTTAGATAAATTTTCATTTTCTTGGATAAGTTTCGCAACCTTACATCGCAGTTCATCTAATTCTCTATTTTTGATTCTTCATATTTAATATTATTTATTTTCCCTTCTAATCTTGCTATATATCCATTTTTTTGAGCTAGGCTACTTTCTGCTTCTTGTAACTGTTCACGTAAACGTGAAATTTTACGATGCCAAAATTCCTTTATTCGTTTATAGTGTAACTCCTTTATTTGGTTACAACGTAACTCTTTTATTTGTTGTTCACGGTATGGTTTCTTTTCTTGTCTATAAGGTGCATTTATTATCCCTTCTAATCCGTTTACCATTCTACATAATTCAACTATACGATTCGTTTTAACATCTAATTCGTGCTCAAAAGATTCTTTTGCTTCAGAAAGAATACTTTGCCATTTGTTTATCTCTTCGTCTGCACCTTGCTTCTCCTGCGTTAATTCATTTAATTGACTATTTAACTTCTCCACTTGTCTATCTACATTTTCTCTAGCTCCTTTCTCTAAAGTGATTTTATTTTCCAACTCTTGCTCTTTTTTAGCAAATTTATCTCTATTAGCCCCTACTTCCCTATTATTCCCAATCGCTTTACACGAAAGTACAATCACCAAAACAGATAGTACAGCTAAAGCGAGGATCAGAGGCAGAGGTATATTAGAAGTTACAGCAAGCACCAAAGATGAAATTAATGTAAGAGTAGCCAAGGAACTGGCTATAAGATAAGGCACATTGGCTTTTTTAAACAAGCTACTCATTACTTTCCCATAAAAAGGTAATAATGTTGTGTATACTTGTTAAAATTCTCTTATCTGTAAAGGAAAATATCCATTATAGTTCTACATTTACAACAAATTTTCCATTTTCAGCTTCAAATCCTGATCGTATATCCTCACTCCACTTTATCACTTCAGCATTGCAAACTGCCTGCAAATCATTCTGCGCGGATTGATTCAACTTATCCTCTTGTACGCTCGCTTTTATCATCAACTTTTTTATCAGATGCTTAACTGATACATTATTATCTGCCTTCATCTTTCTGATAATGTTTAATATCTGAATAACATTATCTCCCATTTCCTCTGAATATTTATCGTAGATAAGTTCTTCTTTGCTCGGCCAATTACTTTGATTGTGTACAGAATTATAACTATACAACTGGTGATATATCTCTTCTGTAATATATGGCAAAAAAGGTGCAAACAACCGCAAAATAATATTCAGTACATACACCAAGCTTTGTTTTGCACTTAAACTGCTTCCGTACGCGCGTTTTTTTACTAATTCCAAGTAGTTATCACAAAAATCTTTCCAGAAAAATTCTTCCACTGTACCCAAAGCTTCGCAATATTCAAATTGCAATAGGTTATTCGTTGCTCTTTCTATAACTTTGTATAACTTAGACAATATCCACTTATCCATTGTCTCGTAAGCGGAATTTATGCTCAATGCTTGATGCTTCTCCATGAACATGGAAACAAATTTGCTAGCATTCCAAAGTTTTGTAACGAGGCGTTTGCCAATCCTGAATATATTTTCAGAGTAAACTGTGTCAACTCCAAGCCTTGAGTTTGCTGCCCAATAACGCACTACATCAGCTCCATAGGTATCAAGCATTACATGAGGAGTAATGATGTTACCTTTTGATTTACTCATCTTTTTTTTATCATCAGCCAAACACCAACCGCTGATCATAATGTTTTTCCAAGGTAAAGAATTTGCATGATAATGTGCCTTTAAAATAGTATAAAAAGCCCAAGTTCTTATTATCTCATGGCTCTGGCTGCGCAGATCTGCAGGAAATATTGTATTATAGCGATGATTTGGTAAGCTAAACTCACTGTTTACTGCCAGTGCACTTAGCTGAGGAGTAATTGAACTTGTGGCCCAGGTATCCATTACATCTTGATCTGGGATAACCTCTTCTTTGCTATACCCTTTTGGCAAATCTTTGAGTGGATCTATAGGCAAATCCTTCACTTCAGGTAGGATGATTTTGCCCTCTTCTCCTTTACGTTTTGAATACCAAACCGGAAATGGCACACCAAAATAGCGCTGTCTTGAGATGCACCAGTCCCAATTTAGCCCTTCTATCCACACTTCCATGCGTTTACGCATATTGCTTGGATGCCAATTGCATTCTTTTACTTTATCTAATACTTGAGCTTTTTGCTCTAAAATCTTGATAAACCATTGATAAGTAGGCAATATCTCAAGTGGTGCACCAGATCTTTCTGCACACTTGACAGAATGAGAAATGTTAGTGCTTTCTATCAAAAGTCCTTTTTTAGTTAGGATTTCAATCATCCTCTTTCTTGCTTCTTTAACCTTTAGTCCATTTATTTCATTGTAGATTCCAGTGTCAAGCACTGGAATGACATCATAAAGGCTTATTCTCCCATCTTGATCGATGATAATTTTCATCGGTAGATTATGCTTTTGCTGCCAATATATGTCGAGTTCATCGCCGAACGTACAGCACATAACAAGCCCAGTGCCTTTATCTACTTTAACCTTATCATCAGCTATTATCGGAACTTTTGTCTCTGTTATTGCTACTGTAGCTGTTTTTCCGATCAGATGGGTGTAGCGCTCATCTTCTGGATGACAAAAAACTGCAACACATGCTGGAAGCAGCTCAGGTCGCGTAGTTGCAATTTTGATCTGCTCATTTTCCTCAGTGGAAAAAACTATCGTATTTAAGGATGACTCAAAGACTTTGTCTTCTATTTCCGCTTGCGCAATTGCGGTTTTGTCAACCGGATCCCAAAGGATAGGCTGCATCTTTCTATATGCATATCCCTTATTATACAGATCAATGAACGACATTTGAGAAAGTGTCACAGTTTCCTTGCTGATCGTGTGATATTCCAAACTCCAGTCATAACTAATGCCGACCGATTTAAATAGTTCCTTGAATTCTTGTTTTGATTTTTCAATAACTTCATGGCACATCTCTATAAATTTTTCTCTGCCAACTTCTTTTGCACGTGTTTTATAGGTTTGTTCAACCAATCTTTCGGTAGGAAGCCCGTTATCATCAAACCCAATTGGATAAAACACATCTTTTCCCAGCATGCGCTGAAACCTGGCAATGAAGTCTGTGTGGCAATAGCTAAATATATGGCCGATATGCAATTTACCCGATATTGTCGGCGGAGGTGTGTCTATAGTGAAAGTGTTATCCTTTTCACCATTCCACTTATAAACTTTACTGCCTTCCCACAATATGTTGTATTTGTTCTCAATTTCCTGGAAGCTGTATTTTTCTTCTAACATAAACATTGCCCAATTTTAAGCTCTAAGTTAGCACAATTGAGCAAATACGGCAATTTTAATGTGTCTTATTGATATTTACTTATTATTTAACTTATTCTATTATAATTTTTAACAATAGATTAGAGGGAAAAAACAATGGAAGGTTTTAGTGGAATACTTAATCAGATCAAGTTCGCATGGATTAGCTTGATATTAAGCATAAAAAGCTACTTTTCACGTAATAATTATACATCGTCAAACATCTCTTCTAACGAAGGTAACGAGATTGATTCAGAAGATGAACAAGATGTATTTGAAGA
>NZ_JAAXCS010000077.1:0-6550 GCF_013309895.1 Wolbachia endosymbiont of Atemnus politus
AGCTTATATAGGTAAAAACCCAGAAAATTTACAAAGACATAAGGTGCACATAGTGCAAAAAATTAAACATGATACGCCAAATACCCTAAGTTTTTTGTCGTTAACCTGCACAGATTGCGAAGATAAATAAAATAGCTTCATTATCATTGTAAGAGAGTTGGCAGGGGTTGTCAAGGGGTTTTTTGTATTGTGCCTTTTACAAGGTTTAGTTTGTTTAATTAAATAAGAACCAGAGCTATATTAGCTCAAAGACAGTTGTTAATTAAGCCTTTTTACCAATTACCACAACATTTTCACTTGGAAAAAAGTAATCAGGTATAGCCATATTTTTTGGTGCAGGCCCCCCAATTACTCGACCTGATGTATCATAATATGAGCCATGGCAAGGGCAGAACCAACCGTTGCCATCTTTTGTAGCGTGATCAACCGGTACACACCCAAGATGGGTACATATTCCTATCATAATCAACCATTCATCTTTTCCTTTGTATACTCTTTGCTCATCTGACTCAGGATCTCTTAAGCTTTCTGTATTTACAGCTCTTGCAGCCTCAATTTCTTGCTTTGTACGTCTGCGAATAAATACTGGCTTGCCTTGCCATTTTACTTTTTTTTCTTGTCCTTCTTGAATATCAGATAAATTAACTTCAACTGTAGACATTGCTAAAGCCTCAGCGGAAGGGTTCATAGACTTAACCAGTGGCCAAAGGCCACTTGCAGCTCCTATTCCCGCCATAGCGCATGTAGTCAATGTTATAAAATCTCTCCTGCTCTTATTTTTAGTAAGATCTTCAACAGGAAGTGTTTTTTTACCCTCTTTGTCTACTGGTGGTTTTTTATTTTTAGTTAATTTCTTATCCATCAATCTCTACTAAGCCGCAGGCATATATTTTAACTTAAATACTGTAGGTTAATCAACAAAAACTTGCACTTTTGCTTTTAACTATACATTACTACAGTTAAGAGGAAATGGAGTTCTCAACCTCAGGCATATTCTCTTCAGCGGAGCCAGGATCCTCAATTTTTGCTGCTGATACTACTTTTTCTCTACTCTCTGTTTTAAATAGAGTAACCCCCTGAGTACTGCGTCCTGCAATTCTAATATCATCCACTGAAATTCGAATTAACTTTCCTTTATCTGTAATGAGCATTATATTGTCACTCTGCTCAACCGGAAAACTGGCAACAACATTACCGTTTCTGCTAGTAGTAAGAATATTGGTAATACCAACACCACCTCTATTGGTTACCCTGTACTCATATGCAGAAGTTCTTTTACCAAAGCCGTTTTCGGTAATAGTTAATATAAATTCCTCATTTGCTGTGAGTTTTAAAAATAGTCCGTTATCTATTCCTAAATCATTCAAAGTCTTTTCTAATCTAGAATCGATGGAGCTACTGATTGCAGCTTCCAGCCTTTTTGCGAGTGGAACTTTTAAGTAAAGTTCTTTTGTTTCTGTTGCGATACCTATGCCATTTAATATGGTCATGGATATCACGCTGTCATTCTTTGCAAGTTTGATACCTCTGACACCATCTGAATTGCGGCTTTTAAATTGACGCACATCGCTTACGACAAATCTGATACTTTTTCCAAGCGTTGTTGAAAGCAAAACGTGATCAATTTCATTGCATACTTTAACTGATATTAATTTATCTCCTTCGTCGAGCTTGATTGCTATTTTTCCATTGCTTGGAATATAGTGGAAATCTGCCAAGGAGTTACGTCTTATGTTTCCATGAGCAGTAGCAAAAACTATGTCTTGATCTTCATCGCTCTCACCTGGCAGCGGCATTATATTGGTGATTGTTTCACCATCAGCAAGAGGAAATATATTGACAAGCGCTCTTCCACGCGCAGTTGGTTCTGCAATGGGCAACTTATAAACTTTTAATCTATAAACTCTGCCAATATTGGAGAAGAATAAAAGACTAGTGTGGGTATTTCCAACAAATAATTTTGTGATTACATCCTCTTCTTTTAACCCTTGTCCTAGCTTTCCTTTTCCGCCACGACGCTGAGTTCTATAGTGAGAGAGCTTCACGCGCTTGATATAACCATTCATAGTTACGGTTACTACCATATCCTCTTGTGGAATGAGATCCTCAGCTTCGATATCTGCATCTGATTCTTCTATTGTAGTTTTTCGCGGTGTAGCAAATCTATTCTTTATTTCTTGTAAATTATTTTTTATTTCTTTCATCAATTTTTCTTCTGAACCAAGAAAAGCGATATATTCTTTTATCAAGTTAAGCATTGAATTTAGTTCAGCTTCTAATTTATCCTTTTCAAGACCTGTTAAACGTTGCAATTTCATGTCAAGAATCGCTTTCGTTTGTAGCTCGGTTAATCTGTACACTCCATCTTTCAAAAAGCTCATGCTATCTGAAATTAATTCAATAATTGTGTTTATTTCAGATGAAGTTTTCCATTCCTTATTCAAAAGCTCTCTGCTTGCTTCCTCAGGATCTTTTGCACCACGGATGATTTTTATCACTTCATCTATGCTCAAGACCGCAATGTAAAGTCCTATATATATATGAGCTTTTTCTCTTGTTTTTCTTAGACGGAATTCGGTTCTTCTGATTAACACTTCTTTTCTAAAATCAACAAAAGCAACTATGATCTCTTTCAATGACATCAAAGCAGGCCTGTTATTATTGAGAACCAAAGTGTTAACACTAAAGCTACTTCTTAGAGGAGTAAGTCCAAGTATTTGATTCAATATAAAATCTGCTTCAGTATTTTTTTTAAGATCAATCACTACCCTAATACCAGATTTATCAGACTCATCTCTAATCTCCGTTATGCCATCAATTCTCTTTTCCTTTACAAGCTCACCTATTTTTTCAATTAATTTTACTTTATTTACTTGATAGGGTATTTCGTCAATAACTATTGCTTGTCTATCTTGTGGTAGATCCTCTATATGAGTTTTACCCTGCATGACAATTGAGCCTCGACCTGTGGCGAATGCTGATCTTATTCCAGACCTGCCAAGAATCGTTCCACCGGTTGGAAAATCCGGTCCAGGTATCACTTCAAGCAGCTCATCTAGAGTAACTTCAGGGTTATCTATGTGTAACATGCAGGCATCGATTATCTCGCCAAGATTATGAGAAGGAATGTTAGTTGCCATACCAACTGCAACGCCACTCGCACCGTTTACCAATAGGTTCGGGAATTCTGCAGGTAGTACAACAGGCTCTGTTTCATTCCCGTCATAATTTGGCCTAAAGTCAACTGTATCTTCATCGATGTCATTCAGTAAAAAGTGCGACACTCTATGGAGCCTTGCTTCTGTATATCGCATCGAAGCTGGTGGATCTCCATCTATCGAACCGAAGTTACCTTGCCCATCAATAAGCGGTAAAAGAAGAGAGAAATCTTGAGCCATTCTGACCAAGGAGTCATAAATAGCCGTATCACCATGTGGGTGATATTTCCCCATTACGTCCCCAACTATACGAGCAGCCTTTTTATACGGCTTACCAGCATCGTACCCAGCTCTTGACATTGCATACAATATGCGTCTATGGACTGGTTTAAATCCATCCCGCACATCAGGTATAGCCCGGCTTATGATCACGCTCATTGCGTAAGAGAGATAGGAATCTTCCAGCTCTTTTACTATTGAGACTGGTACTATATTGTCTTGCATTTTTTATATTTTGATCAAAGTAATTGTAATATTAACATTTAGTTAAGCAAATGGTCAATGAGAAATTAGGCTGCATTAATTCTACTTTTTGTTTGCAATAATAACATTGAGCTATAGAATTACATTAAATGGGCAATTAGCTCAGTTGGTAGAGCATCTCGTTTACACCGAGGAGGTCGGCAGTTCAAATCTGTCATTGCCCATTGCTGTTATTTTCAGCATATCATAATCCAACCATTTTAACCAGTTATACACATCTTTTATATCTAATTACTTGTCCAAGGATTTCCATTAGACCTCTTGCATAACAAACTTTCGCACATTGGACGAAACGAAGAAACCCCTTGACAACCCCCACCAATCTCATTATCATACTACTGAGGGTATTTCTGACTCAAAACTTGTTTTTGATCCGCGCGGATTCAATGACAAAAATTTAGTAAAAAACTTAAGGTATTTATTGGCGGATTATATAAATTATTGGGGCTACATGTCTTTTAAATTTTTTCACGTGCAGCCAAAATCGCGCTTAAACTAAGCGTCAGCACATTATTACAGCGCCAAGTTACAGTATTAAAGGGTCAAAACTCGCACCACGGGGCTTCTTTTGCCTTTTTTTTCATTTGGTAAATTTCTTAATGTTTATAGCTAGAGGTTAATTGCAAAAAGCGGCTAGCGTTTAGAATAAAAAAGCCGGTATTTTAAAGTAAATATAAATACCACATGGATTCTTTTGCTCTTTAGTTTAAGTTATGTAAGAAGTCTAATGTTTGTAGCTAAGGCAATTTAGTGTAAAAGCAACACAAGGCTACAAATGATGAATCAACATTACTTTAAAGAGAGTACCCATGTTTTCAGTCAATCTTAGAAACTCGCTGAAGATCCTATTCTTTTTTTCATCACTTGAGTTTTCCATTAAAGCCTGCGTTCTCTCCTTTATACCAAAAAGATATAAAAATTCCCTTTGAGTTAAAATTTCACAGTCTACATGTTTTAATGAATCCCTTAACGTTTGAAAATTCACAAGTGCGGTAATATCACTATTACCAACATTTTCAAGAAAATTAGCGTACTTGTGTTGTCTTATCGATTGTAGAGTGCTCTTATACGGAGGATATACATAGCCATAGTCTATGATCAAAGCGGCTCCTTTATTATTGTATATCTTCTCCTCGAGTTTTTTTAATATTTCAATTCCAGATGAACATATTTCTACTACTGCACCATCAAAACCCCCTGTCATTCCAGTATCGGAGCATTGGGATCTTTTTTCTAGATTCCGGTGTTGAGCTACTTGGATGCTCTCCTTTTTTTTTCTGGATTCCAGTGTCACGCACTGGAATGACACCTCATTATCCTGCCTTGTCACCCTATTTTCGTACCACTCCTCATTACGATATACAAACTGATCAATCGGAAGAGCGTCAAAGAATTCATTTGCTAAAAAAATAGTTGGCTGCTTTGGTAAATTGTCGATATCTTTGTGCCAATTAATATCTAATCCCTTTAATTTTTCCTTTTGCATCTTCTGTAAAGCAGGACTTATTTCAACTAGGTGAATGGCCATTGAGTTAAAAAAGCTGCTGTATTTTTTAGTGACTCTTACTATATCGTGAATGAGTGTTCCTTTACCTGGCCCAAGTTCAACCAGAGAAAATTTTGCTGGCTTTCCTAATTTTTCCCATGTATGCATTACCCAAACTGCAATTATTTCACCAAATAATTGGCTGATTTCAGGTGCTGTGATAAAATCACCACCCTTGCCAAGTGGCAATTTGCTCATGTAATAGCCGTGCTTTTTATGGTATAGAGCGGCATTCATGAAGCTACTTATAGATATTGATCCTTGGCTTTTAGCAATTAATTCGTGTATGTAAGAGAGCATATTATTAATAAATGCTTAACCGTAATACGTCATAATATAAAGTAGTAGAGTATTTATATGTATAGTATAAACTTAAGAAATAATAGTGCTTCAATTATGGACGATCAAGACACCAATCAAATTACCCTTATGGACCCAGACGATAATATTGAGTGTAAACTTGAGGAGTTTGTAGAGAATAAGGTTATAAGCGCTGATGGGTTAACTTTAGCGGAGGTATTTCAAGCTCTAGTTCAAATGCTAAATGGTAATCTAGAATTGGTAAAAAAAGTGTTAGCGTATGCTAATATCATGGTAAAGCATGGAATGAAGGTAGCAAAAGAATCGCAACTAAGCAGAACTGATGTCCTTCGAGCCCTAGGAAGCAAAGAAAATATTGTTAACAGACAAGATTTTATAAAGAAACCACTTCCTACACCCGCTATAAAACTAACCAAAAAGAAAAGTAGAGGTTTTTAGATGGCTGATTCTATAAAAAAATTTACTGTACAATGCAACTTCAGAGGACAAACTTCACCTTTTGCAATATACATAGGAAATCCAAAAGGTGACACTCATCCAATTCACCATCAGGATTCCTGGCTCGTAAAGGAGCGTGGAGGCAATATTCCCAATAAGGTAAAAGCAAGCCTGCAGAAGTTATATAAATTATCTCAAGAAAATGGGATACCTTTTCCAGAGTTATGTGCATATGCCATCACCGTAGTTAATAATAATGATAAAAAAAAGTAACAGCAAAAAGTAGCATCTTCCAGAATCTCTTTTCTATCATCTAAGTCTTACACCAAGGCCATGCAACTTGCAAAAGTTGCATTATCTGCATTTTATCAGCATAATATAGAAGTAATGTAATGCAGATATTATGCCGATAAAATTTATACCAAACTACACAATTACTTCTAAAATCGCTAGCTGCCTTATGAGAATTGAAGCAGCAAAAGAAAAAGTATTACATTTACCATTGACCGTATCAATGCTTTTGTCTCTTCGCGAAACTGCAAGG